>URFI01000063.1 GCA_900547085.1 uncultured Prevotella sp. | reverse complement strand
TGAAGCCCTCTTGATACAACCGCTCCAGCTTGCCGATATCTTTCTCCATTCGTCCCACCTCCATGGGTCTTTGGGGCCTAATACACACAACCTTTCCCAGCCTTTCGAGCCGCTCCACCAGTTCCAGTTGCTCGTTGTAAGCGGCCACTCGGCGGCTCAGGGCCACGCGCAGGCGGGGATATTTCTTATAGACAAAGGCAGGTATCTTCCGGTCGCGTTCCTTACTGCGGTAGCCTTTGTTGCGCGTCAAAATCACCACGTTCTGCGGATGCCCCGTCTCTATGGCCCGCATCACAGGAATAGAGTCAACAATGCCGCCATCGAGCATGGGGATGCCGTCTACCCTTACGATTTTGCTAACATACGGCAAACTGCTCGAAGCGCGCACGATATCCAGCGAACGTTGCCGGTCGTTCGACTCGGTGAGGTACTCCGCCTGTCCCGTCAGGCAGTTGGTTGTCACCATTTCAAAGGTCGCTGACCGCTGAAAAAACGAATCAAAATCAAATGGAATGTATTCGTTTGGAAATTTATCATACAACAATTCTTGATCAAAGATGCAACCCTGTCTGAGTAAATGTCGCCAACCAATGTAGCCATATTGAGTCAAAAAGTCGATGTTAGACAAGCGCGCCCTGCGCGGTTGCCTGCTGATGTACGACATGCCATTACACGCACCGGCCGACACGGCGACGACATGACGGAAATATACACCATGCTTCATGAAGGCATCCAGAACACCACTGGTAAACACGCCACGCATGCCGCCACCTTCCAACACCAGTCCTGTATTCCTCTCAATATGCATAAAAACAAGTTATTTATTGCCACAAAGTTACAATTTTTCAATCACTTTTTATTATCTTTGCCGAGAATAAGGTTGTCGCGGACGACAAATCATTGTTTTGTAATATCCATGACAAGCCGCAACAGATTACTACACTAACAAAAATTATTATCATGTTCGATCAACAAACTTACATAAGACGCCGCGCCCAACTGAAAAAAGAAGTGGGTCAAGGCCTCATCATCCTGTTTGGCAACAACGAATCGCCTGCCAACGGACCCTTTAACGGTTATCATCCTTTCCGCCAAGACTCGTCGTTTCTGTATTATTTCGGACAGAACAGAGACGGACTGGTGGGCGTCATCGACATTGACAACGACACCGAGACCTTGATTGGCGACGACATTGACATAGAAGACATCGTTTGGTTTGGCTCTGTAGACAGCGTCAAGGACATGGCCGAACAAGTTGGAGTGAAGCACTCGGCCCCGATGAAGCATCTCAAAACCCTCTGCAACGCAGCCATCGGCAGCAAGCGCAAGATACATTTTCTGCCGCCTTACCGCCACGACATCAAGTTGCAGATATACGACTTGCTGGGCATTCATCCCAGTCAGCAGAAAGAAAGCGCCTCACTCGATCTCATCAAGGCTGTCGTAAAGATGCGTTCTGCTAAGGAACCGCAGGAGATTGAAGAACTGGAACGCGCAGCGAAGATTGGCTATCTGATGCACACCACTGCCATGCGCCTCACCAAACCCGGTGTAACCGAGAAGTATGTAGGCGGTCAGGTAGACGGCATCGCCAACTCGTATGGTGCCATGGTGAGCTTCCCAACCATCTTCTCACAGCACGGCGAAATCATGCACGGCAATCCCTCACTGGCCAAACTTGAAGCCGGAAGGCTGGCACTGTGTGATGCCGGAGCTGAAACAGTGAACAATTATTGTTCGGACAACACCCGCACCTTCCCCGTGAACGGCAAGTACACCCAACGACAGCTGGAGATTTACAGCATTGTAGAGGCTTGCCACGACCACGCACTCGAAGTTGCAAAACCAGGAGTGAAGTACATGGACGTGCATTTCTCTGTATGCAAGCTCATGACAGAGCGACTGAAAGAACTGGGACTGATGAAAGGTGACACCGAAGAGGCTGTTAGAGCTGGCGCTCATGCCATGTTCTTGCCGCACGGACTGGGCCACATGATGGGCATGGACGTACACGACATGGAAGCCTTGGGACAAATCTACGTGGGATTTGACGATGAAACTCGTCCCAATCTCGAACAGTTCGGCACCAATGCCCTACGCATGGGACGCCGCCTGGAAGAAGGATTTGTTGTGACAGACGAACCAGGTATTTACTTTATTCCTGCCCTCATCGATGACTGGAGAGCATCTGGACACTGTAAAGAGTTCTTGAATTTTGAACTTTTGGAAACCTACAAAGACTTTGGAGGTATTCGTATTGAAGACGATATCCTAATTACCAAAGACGGATGCCGCTTCCTTGGAAAAGACCGCATACCCTATCATCCCAAAGATGTAGAAGCATTTATGGCTAACAATTCAACTAAATAATTTATTAAAACTATTCAAAAACATGAAGAAAATTTTAACGTTCGCCCTCTTGGCCATTATGGCAACGGGCGCACAGGCAGGTAAGAAAAAGACTGCCCCCAAAAACAACAAGCCGGTATTTACTGTTGTTAAGCAAAACAAGATTACGAGTATTAAAGACCAAAACCGTAGTGGTACGTGCTGGGCTTATTCTACCTTGAGCTTCTTGGAAAGTGAAATCTTGAAGAAGACAGGGAAAACGTACGACCTGTGCGAGATGTTCGTAGCACACAAAACATACCAAGACCGAGCTGAAAAGGCTGTACGCATGCACGGTGATGTAAGTTTTGCACAAGGAGGTAGTGCATACGACCCTATCTATTGTTGGCAACACTATGGCATGGTGCCCGAAACAGCGATGCCATTGCCTGGCACAATGACAGGTGACTCGTTGGCTAACTTTGGCGAGTTCTTTGAACTATTGACACCATACGTTGAAACGATCGCAAAAAGTAAGCAAAAGAAAATTTCTTCTACCTGGAAAAATGGATTGGTAGGGATTCTTGATGCTTACCTTGGCAAAACTCCTGAATCATTTACTTACGAAGGAAAAACCTATACCCCACAATCATTTGCGGCAAGCTTGGGCTTGGATATGAACGACTATGTACACTTCACCAGCTACACACATCATCCTTTCTGGACTCAATTTGCTGTTGAGGTACAAGACAACTGGCGTTGGCCTTTGAGCTGGAACATCCCCATTAACGACATTTGCAGGATTATCGACCATGCGATTGACAACGGCTATACCGTAGCATGGGGTGGTGACGTGTCGGAAGACGGATTTACACGCAATGGTTTAGGTATTGCTTACGACCTGAAGAAAGCCCGCGATTTGTCTGGAACAGACGCTGACCGCTGGGTTAAAATGTCCAACTCCTCAAAGAAAGCCAAAGCAGATTCATTAGGTATCAACGCGCCTGAAGTTGTTCCTACACAAGAGATGCGCCAAAAAGCATTCGATAATTGGGAGACAACCGATGACCACGGCATGCACATCTTTGGTATCGCTAAGGACCAAAATGGCAAAGAATACTACATGGTGAAGAACTCTTGGGGCGAAAGTGGCAAGTACAAAGGCGTTTGGTACATGACCAAGGCTTTCGTTGCTTACAAGACCATGGATTTCATGGTGAACAAGAATGCCGTTCCACAAGACATCCGCAAGAAGATTAACTTGTAAAGGGTTGAGGCCGAAAGCCTCCACCTTACATAACATCTACAGACCGCTTACCCGATAAGGATAAGCGGTCTTTTTGTTCAGGACACCCTAAAAGCACATGATGAGTTGAAATCTGGGTATCAAACAGTTTTGAATTTGAATGCATCGTGATAAAAAAATATTTGAGAAAAAAGCAATGGGATATGACAAATATTTTGTATCTTTACACGCAAAATAGCTTACAAATCCCATGAAATTCACACCCGCATCTTTTCTATGCGGACACGGTAAGACAAAATAAAAAAAACAATATAAATGCATTTCAAATGGAATTATGTACCACCTACATCAGAAGAAACAAAGGCAGCCAATGAGTTAGGAGAGAAACTGAACATCAGCCCCCTTCTCGCTCAATTGCTCATCCGTCGTGGCATCACTACGGAGTCTGCCGCCAAGCGATTCTTTCGCCCACAACTGGCAGACCTCATCAATCCATTCCTTATGAAAGACATGGACTTAGCCGTAGACAGATTGAACGACGCTATGGGACGCAAAGAGCGCATTATGGTGTATGGTGATTACGATGTGGATGGCTGTACAGCCGTCGCATTGGTGTATAAGTTCCTGCAGCAATTCTATTCCAACATTGATTATTACATCCCCGATCGCTACGATGAGGGCTACGGTGTGAGCAAAAAGGGAATAGACCATGCACAGGAAACGGGTGTTAAACTGATTATTATACTGGATTGCGGCATCAAGGCAATTGACGAAATAGCATACGCCAAAAGCCTTGGAATTGATTTCATCATCTGTGACCATCACGTCCCTGACGAAGTGATGCCTCCTGCCGTGGCCATTTTGAATCCAAAGCGCGAGGATGACAGCTATCCATTCAAGCATCTGTCGGGATGTGGAGTGGGCTTTAAGTTCATGCAAGCCTTTGCTAAGAACAACAGTATTCCTTTTTCACGGCTCATCCCCCTGCTCGATTTCTGCGCAGTGAGCATCTCGGCCGACATTGTACCCGTAACAGACGAGAACAGGATACTGGCGTTTCATGGTCTGAAACAACTGAACCAGAACCCAAGTGTTGGTTTGAAGGCCATCATAGACATTTGTAACCTCAATGGAAGGGACATCTCCATGAGCGACATCGTATTCAAAATTGGGCCACGCATCAATGCTTCGGGACGCATGGAGAATGGCAAGGAGAGCGTGGATCTCTTGGTTGAGAAAGACTTTGCCACGGCGCTGAGACAGGCAAAACACATCAATGAATACAATGAACAGCGCAAAGACATCGACAAACAGATGACCGAAGAGGCCAATCAGATAGTTGCCAAGCTTGAAAGCCAAAAGCATCATTCGTCCATCGTGCTGTATGATGAGAACTGGAAGAAAGGTGTCATCGGCATCGTGGCATCGCGGTTGACCGAGATTTACTTTCGCCCAACGGTGGTGTTGACACGTGATGGCGAGTTTGCCACAGGTTCTGCGCGAAGCGTGACGGGCTTTGACGTTTATTCGGCCATCAAGAGTTGCCGAGATTTGCTTGTCAATTTCGGCGGACACACCTACGCCGCCGGCTTGACCTTGCGATGGGATGACATCAAGAAATTCAGAGAACGGTTTCAGAAATATGTGGACCTGCACATCGAACCCGAACAAACTGAGCCTATCTTAGACATCGATGCCATCATCGATTTCAAGGACATCACCAAGCGATTGCATGCTGACTTGAAAAAATTCTCACCCTTTGGGCCAGGTAATTCTAAACCTCTTTTCGGCACACTCGGCGTGTTCGACTATGGCACCAGTAAGGTAATAGGACGCGAACAAGAACACATCAAACTTGAGTTGGTTGATTCGAAGTCGAGTAACATCGTCAACGGCATTGCTTTCGGACAGAGTGCATCGGCTCGGTACATCAAGTCTAAGCGTGGTTTTGACATCGCCTACACGCTTGAGGACAACGTATTCAAGCGCAATGCCATGCAATTGCAAATAGAAGACATACGTCCTATCGAAGAAGAGGAGCAGGATTTCTAACGACATGCAGGCCGAAGATAAATACCTGAACATACTGCACCAATACTGGCGGTATGCTGATTTTCGTGGCATACAACGTGATATCATCGAAAGTATCGGGCAGCAAAAAGACACACTGGGGCTGATGCCGACCGGGGGGGGCAAGTCCATCACCTTCCAAGTGCCGGCCCTGGTACAGGAAGGCGTGTGCATCGTGGTGACTCCGCTCATCGCCTTGATGAAAGACCAGGTGCAACATCTTCGGGAAAAAGGCATACAGGCCACAGCTATCTATTCAGGAATGAGCCAACGGGAGATCACCACGGCGCTCGATAATTGCATCTTCGGGGGTGTGAAGTTATTGTATATCTCGCCCGAACGCATCGGTTCAGAACTATTTTTGATGAAGTTGCGCCGCATGAACGTCAGCTTCATCACCATCGACGAGGCTCACTGCATCAGTCAGTGGGGCTATGATTTCCGACCAGCATACCTCCAAATAGCGGACATCCGCAAGGAAAAGCCCGACGCTCCCCTATTGGCCTTGACCGCAACAGCCACGCCAAAGGTTATTGTTGACATCCAAGAAAAGCTGGAGTTCAAGGAGAAGAATGCTTTCCACATGAGCTTTGAGCGCAAAAACCTGACCTATGTGGTACGCAATGCTCAGGACAAGAATGAAGAACTCGTTCACATTCTTAACTCAGTGCGTGGCTGTGCCATCGTTTATGTGCGAAGTAGGAAGCGTACCAGGGAGATTGCTGAGATACTGAACGCTAATAACATTACTGCAACCTTTTATCATGCGGGGCTTGAACCCGCCGTGAAAGACGAACGACAGACAGCTTGGCAAAGCGATGTGGTTCGTGTTATCGTAGCCACGAATGCCTTCGGAATGGGCATTGACAAGCCCGACGTGCGCATCGTGGTGCACATGGACTGTCCCGATTCGCTGGAAGCTTATTTCCAAGAGGCGGGACGTGCAGGGCGAGATGGCAACCGTTCCTATGCTGTTTTGCTCTACAATGGCGGCGATGAGCGAAAATTGGACAAGCGAATTGTGGACAACTTCCCGGAAAAGGAGTATATCAAGAATGTCTATCAGAGTCTGGCTTTCTACTACGAGATAGGCATCCACAGTGGCAAAGGCCACACATTCACCTTTGATATCGGCAAATTTTGCTCTATATACAAGTACTTTCCCGTGCCTGTCAATTCGGCCTTACATCTGTTGGCACGTGCAGGTTATCTCGTTTATGAGACCGATCCCGACTCCAGTGCGCGTCTGATGTTCCTCATTGGGCGCAACGAGCTGTACAAATTGGAACATCTCACACCTTATGAAGAGAAACTCCTCACGGCCCTTTTGCGCAACTACGGCGGACTGTTCACTGATTATGTTTACATTGATGAAGGCCTTTTGGCCCAGCAAACCGAACTGACGACAGAGCAAGTGTATCTGCTGTTGCGCGGAATGACGCAGCGACGTATCGTTCATTTCATCCCACAACGCAAGATGCCGTTCATCACTTACACCCGTAACCGCGAGGAAATTGACAGGCTTATCATTCCTGCTGAAGTGTACGAGCGCAGGAAAGAAGAATATACCAAGCGCGTCAAATCGGTTATCAACTATGCCAAGAATGATGAAGTGTGTAGAAGTAAGCAGCTTTTACGCTATTTCGGAGAGACCGATGTGCAGGACTGCATGCGCTGTGACGTGTGTCTGGAGCATTATACAGACCAGACTTCGGAAGAAAAAATAAAGCCAGCACAAGACCAGATCAAACGTTTTTTGAACGACGGAGAGAAGCATCACCTGACGGAACTCAATCAACTGTCCATTGCAAGACGCCAATTAGACGAAGCGTTGGAAATGCTCATCGCCGAAGAAGAGGTAACAATTGAAGGGAGTTACATCTTCTTACATCCCTGAAAAAGCCTCACTTTCAGGGCTGATAAACAAGAACATACCTCTATCAAAAAGCCTCATTATATTTTCAATAAATCGTGAAAATCAGATAATATATAGATGGGAAGCGTTTCATCATATTGTTTATCCGTCCATCCTTCACCCTTCAACCAAGCAGTTTGGCAACCTATTGCAGAGGCGGGTTCTATGTCTTTGTAGAAACTGTCACCAACAGCAAGAACATTAGTAGCTGGCATTTGCAAAACCTCCAATGCCATTTTGAACAGTCGGGCATCCGGTTTTCGGATGTTAACCACAGCTGATTCGATAACATCTTCAAAAAAATTGTTAAGTTCAAAGTCCTTCAAAACCTGCCTCATGTTACCATAAAAGTTGGTAACCATCACAAGCGGATATCGATGGCGTAGCTTCTCGAGAACCATTTTGTTACGATGAATGATGGCTGAAACATGCTCATATACCCGATTTGACAGTTGTTGGTGCATCCGTTTCAGCTCGTTTTCATCCGCATCCCAGGCTCCAAGGATGCACAACTGTTCCAACTCGAGCCGCAACTTGACATCTATCGTCTTCTTGAGAGAATAATCTGTCCGAATCAACGGATTTTTCTCGAGCGTTCGTTCACCATAAACATAAGCCTCACGAAAAGCATCTTCCGTCACAGGCATCCCCTCTTGTTGGTAAGAATGCCACAACATCTTGCCCCAATGCTGTCCGTTTGTGTCAATGGTTCCACCAAAATCAAGAATCAATCCCTTGATGTCTGATGTATTTTTTGCCGTATTCATCTCCATATTTATATTTGTTTTGCCCGTTTTTCGAGGTCGTTCGTAAGCAGTTTACACAAGGTTTCATGGCGATTGTGCATGTAAATGTAGAGCGTATGGAGAACCACTATCTCGAAGACAAAGTACACCCAAGGACAGTTGAGCAGGCAGGTTACATACAAACAGATAGCGCGTGTGTTGAACGTCAGAATGTTGGCATAGGGCATGAGCGGTCGGCTTCCTGCCACGAATCGTTGCTTCACATCCTCTTGTGGATGTCCAAGATAGGTTTGAAAGAATCGCTGGAACGCCGGTGTGCGCCTCTCTTGTCCTCGACAATAGCTGGCATAGTTGACGTAAAACAGTTTTTTCAGCCATTCATCCTTTGCCAACGATTTATAAATGTCGTATTGCTGCTTCGAATGATCCAACTCACTCCCCTCTTTTCCCTTCAAAAAATAAAGATGAATCTGCCGATAATAATCGCCCAAAGAGCTTTGCTGTGAATGACACAAGATACCTGCAACTGCCGCCAAAGCCCAATTTCCCATGCCCCAGTAGATATCGGTGAACGGCATTGGCTGATGCTGTAGACGCATGGCAATGGCTACATAGATGCCTAAAAACCACAACTGACTGGCGAAACCATCAAGCATGCGCCCAATAAATGTATGCTGGTGAGTGAGACGAGCCAACTGACCATCTGTGCTATCGCAAAGATTGGTCATGATAAGCAGCATCACACCACACAGATTGTGACACAGGTCAGTAAAATAAAAGCAATAAGCTGCTCCTGCTCCAAGAAAGATAGAGAGGATAGTAACGGCGTTGGGATGCACACCAAGTCGTTTCCACATCAACGCAAACACCAACCCCACAGGTCGTGTGAAGTGAACATCAAGCCACTCTTCCGTATCCTTCGACTTCATGGAAGCCTTCAAAAGTTCTTGAAACCTACTCATACTTCCTTTAAAAGTTGTGCAATGGCCCGTGCTGCTTCCTCCCTACAAGGAGAGAAACTGGGCCAATCGTTAAAATCAATGATGCTGAAATGACCATCTTCGCTCACGATACAATCACCGCCAAAGACATCAATTCCGATGATATCAGCCAATCGACAGGCATGGCGGTGCAGCTCTTTCGCATCAAAAGCGTACCCCTGTTCGGAGGCACGAAGGCGATACCATCTGAAGAAGTCATGCCCAACGCAATAGAATTTCACCAAGTCGCCTTCAACATTCGCACTCTCCACACAAGTTAGAATGCCGCGTTTCTCCCATTCATCCTTCCGCTTTCTTAACTCATCCTCGTCTTGACAAAACACCACATCGCCATCTCTTTGTGCCAAAGCATCACCCCGTTTGAGCCAATAGCCGTGCTCGCCTTTCTCAGGAGGCATGGGAATATGGTGCGTTCGCATCAACTTCACGATATTCTTCCGTTCACATGCTTCCACAGCCTTGGGCGTATTCATCACCAAAGCGCCCGCTGCGGCTCGTTTACGCAAGAACTGTAACGTTGCTGGCAGGCGTCCCATCGACAAATAAACATCGGCCTTATGCTCATCTGTGAGTTGAGCTTCGTCAATCATAGGAATGTCACCGCCCAGACACTGGATGACAGAAGCAAGAACCTCGCGGTCCTTTTGTTCTGCGTCCAGCGAATATCTCACGTCACGACGGATAGCAATGATTTTATTTTTCATATCGTTGGATGAAGGCACTGCGGGCCTTCAATGATTCTGTTTTAATGAGTTTGGCTCAACTTCGACGCTGGATTTCGTAGGAACTCCTCTGCCTTTGCGATGTCCGTGGCATGATCGATATCCATCACCCGCCCCATGTCATAGGCCATAACCTTCAATTGTTCGGCAATCAATGCTCGCTGAAAGTTGCGCATGCGATGCTCGCCACGCTCAATACAGTGCGCCAAGGTGTCCAACACACGAGGGTGCAGACCATAAACACCACCAGAGATGAAGGTATGGTGACCAGAGTTTTGATCATGAAAGCCCAAAACATTGTATGCAGCGTCAGTTTCTACATAGAGCGGTTTCTCATCATCCACATACCTAGTCACACCCATCAAAGCATCAACACCATGGTTGACGGCCTGTTTAAAAGTACGAATATAATCGGCAAATGCTTGTTCCAAGAACACCGTGTCTACCGTTGTAAGACAGAAAGGTGAATCCTTGAGCCATGTGCTCATGGCATACAGACTGTGCATTGAGCTGGGTGTACGCTTCATCAGTAGGCGTAAGGGAACACGAACGCCCTGCAAACCGTCTTCCTTGAGGTCGTACAAATGAGCATAAACATCAGGCATGCCTTCGTTGCAGATTACGATGATTTCTTCTGCCTCATGCTCCATGAATATTCGTATCAAGCGGTCTATCAACGATTCTCCATACACTTTTACCAACGGCTTAGG
>URFI01000062.1 GCA_900547085.1 uncultured Prevotella sp. | reverse complement strand
GTCCAGAATGTCGCCAAAGTTACGGGAATAGAATAAATTGGTACGCAATACAGAACGGGAAGTTACCTTATAATTGCCATACACGCTTGGACAAATGGAATAATACCAAGAGCCAGACGATGATGCCGACTTGTGGTCTCTATGCGCTATATAGTCTAAGCGCATCGGCATTTCCAATCGAAAGACATATCTGTATTGCGGATGCGAATATTCATATTGTGGTGCCAACGCCATTTTAAAGTGTTGCATACTCACGTCGTTGCTTTTATCTGTGGGCTGCAAGTTCGTCTTCACCTTATTAATATAGTAGTTCAGCAACAAAGGCAAATAGATGCGAGAGTTAAGATGCTTCTTCGATACAGAGATAGTGTTCTCTGTTCGAAACGTTTGTCCATTGGCATTTTGCACCACATCACCGGCAGTTTCCTTGTCAAGCATTATCTTTCCCATAGGCGAACCTTGATATGACAATACAGATGTAACCGACCAACGCAAATCCCTGTGATTCCACAAGGTAGAGAACTTGTTGTTCACATCAAACGCTCGCATAGTTTGCTTTTGGTTAAAGAGTAACCCGTTTTCCCTTGTTGGCAATTCTGATGTTAGAAAAGAACCGGTGCCAGACAAAGTGTTGCTGAGATAAGTCTTATCCGAATTGTCCTTATATTCCAACAGAATGCTGGGGCGATGTACGGTTAATAGAGGCGAATACGCTTGGGCAATCATGATATGATGATCTACATCCGCATAACTTCTCGTCAAACTATAATCGTACTTACTTTTGGCATAGCTATAACCTATATTCCCTTTTAAGGTAACATCCTTATGAATCTTTTTCAATAGGTTGAACGACACCAACCTGTCTGTTGGCGATGCATATCTGTCGACATCAATAGGAGGTTTGGAAGCAGAAAGATTCCCCAATAAATTAGATACTGTAGATGACGTCTCTTGCTTGGCAAAGTGATTGGTTCCGTCTGTCAAAGCAAACTGATTGATGTTGCCACCCTTTAGTGAAGCCAACATTTGGAAGTTTGACATGAAGAGCATTCCTGCACCATTCAGTTCATACAAAGTATGCTTGCCCACACCAAGCGACGCACCATAAGAGCCAACTGGTTTGAACTTTGCCTTGTTGCTCATTTTTACATTAATTGCCACATTGTCGGAAAAGACATCCTTTTTGGCTTTCACAGCTTGATGGTTGCTCAGCACTTCCACGGTGCTTACTAACGAAGCTGGAATGTTAGTGGTTGCTATGTTATATCGTCCACCCAACAAATCCATGTTATCAATGTAAAAGTTAGAAATCTCCTTGCCCAGATATTTGATGGAACCTTTGTCCTCAACTTCAATGCCAGGGAGCTTCTTCATGGCATCTTTCAAAGTGTAGTCATTCTTTCCTATATACGAGGCTAAGTTGTAAGACAGGGTGTCACCTCGTTGGTAGATGGCAGGAGCTTTTACCACAACTTCTTTCAATGCGGTTGTTTTCTCTTTCAGAATGAAGTCGCACTTCTGAGAGATGTTCTTGATTTCTCTCTTAGCTTTCTCATATCCAATGGTTTCGGCTGTGATGATGAGCTGTTTGGCATCTGTCTTCAGCGTTAGCTGATAAGTCCCCTTTTCTGTTGTTCGTGCAAAAGCTAAAGTTGCTTTGTCAGCAGTAGCCTTTACGATGATTCCTTCCAAAGCCAAACCAGTGGTATCACGCACTATTCCTGTAACTACACTTTGGGAAAAAGAGGAGTTACAGAGGTAAGTCAACAGCATGAAAATCAAGAATATTCGCCTATTCATCGATGTGCACTGTTTACTTCAATTCCAATGGAACATATCCATTAGGGCGAACTCTCACCACCACACCATTGACCAAGGTTTTATATTCGCCGTTATCGAATTTCTGAACGCTCATCTCGCTGATGGCTTCACCGGGGATATTGCCCATCGGATCTATCTCAAACTTGTTCTTCGCTTTAATAAATTGCTCTCTTGAAATATTGATGGCATTGGCGTATGGCTTCAAACTCATCGGAGTGTTGGATTTACGGAACGTGATTGCCTTGAACTGATGTATGTTTTCTGCATCGTTAGCCGCCAATACTAATCCTGGCAAACCGCAAAGTTTCCAAGGTCCAAAGGACACAGGTATCTCAGAAGAATACCAAACCGTCCATGTTCTGCCACCATATTCTCCCACTGCCTTTTGACAAGTGTATCCACAGACAGTGTTAGTTTCCTCTGAAAGGTTCCAATTGATGGGGGTGGCGCTCTCGGTATAACTGTAATAATTCGGTGTGATGACACTATAAACAGTCAACTTACCTTTAGGTTCATTTTGGGAAACAGACTGGTCGAAGAGCATATCGTTTCTCGTTTCTTGTGCCTTGAACTTCTGGATGTCTGCTTCGGGAGCCTTGCAAGCTATGGCTGAGTCTACTTGAAAGGTGGTATAATCAGAAAACTTTGCTGTGTTTCTGCCAATTTGAAGGATGGTAGAGGTTGCATCAATAGAACCTTTGGTGTTCTTTACTTGATACTCGTAGATGCACTCGTATTCATCTATGGGAGAAGAACTTGCATTCTGTCCGAATGCTACAGATGTTAAGCTTACAGCAGCTGTCAGTAAGACAAACTTTTTCATATTCTATGTTTTTTATAGTTGTTACTCATGTAATTTCGGTTGACTCATGGGAAAATTTAAAGATGTGGAAGGCTCAACTCTTGAAGTAGATTGACACTTCACAACCCTGTTGGTTGAATTTATTCAACCAACACATATTTGAATATATGTCATCATTGTTGCTAAATTACAATAAATCTCGTAAATTCGGTAATACTTTACAGATTGTTTTATGAAATACCCAACACCTTAACAAGTTTTAAACTTCGCAAGATGATACGTCAACCCACGGCTCTTTCATTGAAACAAGGTTGTTCGGTGTAAAAAAAACACCATGTTCTTTTGTATGAACACGAATGGAACTACCATTTTCGACGCGATGTGAAAATAATGCTGGAGGACAATCAACGACACCCGCCTTGTTTGTTAACAAACCTTTCGTTTGTTAAACCGATTCGTTTTCTTTGACAAAATAAAATTGAAAAATAGACAAAAGTGGGAGTTATTTTAGGTATTCAAACCCTTAAACGCATCATATTGTACCCTATTCACATGGAGTAAAGCAGTAATTAACATGCTTTTACCGTTCAATTTGGATGCTTTAGCCGCCCAATCTCAATCCTATAAAAGGTCTTTTTTACACAAAATAGAGCGTTTTATGCCCCAAACACATTGCTTTTTGATTTCACTTTGGGACTAAAATCGCATAAGATACTAACAGTCAAACAGATAACAAAACTCTACCATAATGCGCTTATTTACACACACGGAACAAGTAGGTTGAAAAAACGTCCAGCATTTGTGTTAAAAAGACGTTGCGACAGAAGGCATTTCACAGGTGAACCACCCGTTCGATTAAATAACAAAAAACGAAAAGCAACATGGTTAAATAATAGAGCCATGTACGCCAACCAACTCTTTTCCACCCCGAGAGGCGCATAATTCGGAAAAATTGTCTAAATTTGCATCATACTTCAAGCGTATAAAATGTTTCGTTTAAAAGTAAGAAGACCAACAACAACCTCATTTGTAGGACAACCATTCTTGGCTGTGGCATACCCCAACTGGCATTAAACAAAATCATCAAAAGGAAAAATCAGATTATGTTAGTAGATTATCAAAAAGTTCAAATATTTCAAGCAGACAATCACATCTTGCAAGACGTTGACTTCAAAGTAGACGAAGGAGAGTTTATTTATATCATCGGGAAGGTAGGTTCTGGCAAGAGTTCGCTGCTTAAAACCATGTATTGCGAATTGGATATCGAAGGCGATTCAGATACAAAAGCTGAAATCCTTGACAGAGATATCACAAAGGTAAAACGCAACGAAGTGCCTGCGTTGAGAAAAGAAATGGGGATTATCTTTCAAGATTTCCAGCTTCTTCATGACAGAGATGTTTACAAAAACCTGTATTTCGTTTTGAAAGCAACAGGGTGGAAAGACAAGAACGAGATTAACCAGCGAATTGATGAAGTGCTCAATGATGTGGGTATGATTGAGAAGAAGTACAAGATGCCTTACGAACTCTCTGGCGGTGAGCAGCAACGTATAGCCATTGCGAGAGCTTTGTTGAACAAGCCGAAGATTATCATCGCCGATGAGCCTACCGGTAATTTGGATCCAGAAACGGCAAGTCACATCGTAAAGTTACTGAAAGACATCACCCAAACGGAAACAGCGGTGGTGATGTCCACACACAACATCCCCATGTTAGACAAATTCCCAGGTATTGTATATCGTTGCAAAGATGGACACATCGCAGACATTACGAACGAATACAACAAAATTGACTTGCAAGAAGAAGCCGAGAGCGATTCGCAACCGTGTCCATCGGTTGATTGATAGACAATTCATATACGACGCAAAGTAAATATAATCATGATGAAGGTGATGAAATTTGGGGGAACCTCTGTAGGTTCTCCAGAACGAATGAAGAATGTAGCCTCACTCGTGACACGGTCAGGTGAGCAGACATTTGTTGTCCTGTCGGCCATGGCCGGCACTACCAACACGCTGATAGAGATAGCCGATTATCTCTACAAGAAGAATCCGGAAGGTGCCAATGAGGTAATCAACACATTGGAAGAGAAATACATGCAGCATGTAGACGAATTGTATAAGACGGATGAATACAAGTCGAAGACCCGCCAGTTCCTGGTAAGCGAATTCGAATATCTTCGCTCGTTTACCAAAGATCTTTTTACATCGTTCGAAGAGAAGTGCATTGTTGCGCAAGGCGAAATCATGAGTACCAACATGGTGGTCAACTATTTGCAGGAACAGGGTGTTCATGCAGTTCTTCTATCGGCTTTGGATTTTATGAGAACAGACAAGAATGCTGAACCAGACCCACCCTACATCAAGGAAAAACTCTCCGCCATCATGGCTGACAACGAGGGCTATCAGATTTATATCACCCAAGGCTTTATCTGCCGAAATGCTTATGGAGAGGTAGATAACCTACAGCGAGGCGGTTCCGACTATACGGCTTCTTTGATTGGAGCTGCACTCAACTCTGAAGAAATTATTATTTGGACTGACATCGACGGCATGCACAATAACGATCCACGCATTGTTGACAAGACCGATGCCGTGCATCAACTCAACTTTGAAGAAGCTGCCGAGCTGGCTTACTTTGGGGCCAAAATCCTCCACCCCACCTGCGTCCAGCCTGCCAAATACGCAGGTATTCCCGTTCGACTGAAGAATACGATGGAACCCGATGCATACGGCACGCTCATTGACAACGTGATAGTTCGTGGAAAAATCAAAGCAGTTGCGGCCAAAGACAATATCGTTGCCATCAAAATTAAATCGTCCAGGATGTTGCTTGCGACTGGATTCCTGAGAAAAGTGTTTGAGATTTTTGAAAGCTATCAAACGCCCATAGACATGATTGCCACCAGCGAGGTGGGCTTGTCCATGAGCATTGACAACGCCACGCATCTGGATGAAATTGTTGATGAATTGAAGAAATACGGTACTGTGACCGTTGATACCGACATGTGCATCATCTGCGTCGTTGGTGATTTAGACTGGAGCAATGTTGGATTCGAAACACTTGCCTTGGATGCCATGAAGGATATTCCGGTTCGCATGATTTCCTATGGTGGCAGCAATTATAACATTTCTTTCTTGGTGAGGGATGCTGACAAGAAGCGAGCGTTGCAAAGTTTGAGTGACTTGCTGTTTGAAACAACCTGCGCGAACGGTAATTGACGGGAAGCTATGCATCAGTTGGTTTCATTAGACAAACTTAGAAGCAAGCAAACGCCGTTCTATTACTATGACACGGCTTTGCTGAAAGAAACGCTCCAGGCCATCAAGACTGAAATTGAGCCGTATGAACGTTTCCAAGTTCATTATGCCGTCAAGGCAAATGCCAACGCAAAGCTGCTCAACATCATTAGTCAGGCCGGATTAGAGGCCGACTGCGTGAGTGGCGGAGAAATATTGGCTGCGATTGATGCAGGCTTCTCACCCAACAAGATTGTTTATGCTGGCGTTGGCAAAAGTGACTGGGAAATCGCTTTGGGCATTGACCAAGAGATTCTTTGCTTCAACGTTGAGAGCATTGCCGAGCTTGAGGTCATCAACGAGATTGCTGAAAAGAAAGGTAAAATCGCACGCATTGCATTGCGAATCAACCCAGACGTCGAGGCTCATACCCATGCGAACATCACGACAGGACTGGCCGAAAACAAGTTTGGTATTGCTCTGTGCGAGATGAAAACTGCCCTTGAGGCGTGTTTGCGGATGAAAAATGTGAGGTTTACCGGCCTACATTTTCATATCGGTTCACAAATTCTTGACATGCGTGACTTCGTTTCTTTGTGCGATCGAATCAATCAATTGCAGGAAGAACTGCATCAACATCATGTACCTGTTGAAAGCATTAACGTTGGCGGAGGATTGGGTGTGAACTACGAACACCCTGACCAGCAACCCATTCCTGATTTCAAAGCCTATTTTCAGACATACGCCCAGCACTTGAAGTTGTACCCACATCAAACACTACATTTCGAACTTGGACGCTCTGTCGTCGCACAATGTGGAAGTTTAATCACCAAAGTGCTGTACGTCAAACAAGGCGTACGCAAAAAGTTTTGTATCGTTGATGCTGGCATGACCGACTTCATCAGACCCGCTCTGTATCAATCGCAGCACCAAATAGAGAATCTTTCCAGCAAAGACGCTCATGAGACCTATGACGTGGTGGGACCAATATGCGAGTCGAGTGACGTGTTTGCGAAAGCCATTGATTTGAACCAATGTCATCGCGGCGACCTGTTGGCCATCCGGTCTGCGGGTGCTTACGGCGAAGTAATGGCCAGCCAATACAATTGTAGGAAACTACCCGAAGGTTATTTAACAGAGGATTTATAATATTGTAGAATCATTCGTGTCTATGTTTTTTGACCAATTGACCATCATACTCGGCTCTATCACGCTGCTGCTTGCAGTAGCTGCTCCTTTTTGTTCTCCCTTCTATCGGTTTAGGAAAATCGTGAAGAAGTTTCAACCCTCCCACCTCCAGGAGAAAGAATCTGCCGCTTTGGACAGCTTTCAAGAAGAGAACTCTGCCCAAGAACCATCAACCGTCTCCTCAATTCCTGCGAAAACATCAGTTCCCATCACCATACTGCTTACCGTACACGACCAAGCCAAGGAGCTGGAGATGCACCTATACTCCTTCCTTTCACAGGAGTTTGACAACGATTTTCAGGTCGTTGTCGTAGCCGAACAAGGTGACAGCGAGACGGAAGACGTATTGAAACGGTATGAAAACGATTCGCATCTTTACGCAACGTTCATCCCTTCATCCTCGCGCTACATGAGTAAAAAGAAGTTGGCTGTCACCCTTGGAGTAAAGGCGGCAAAGTATGAATGGATCATCATGACCGATGCCGGCTGTACACCCGCTTCTCCTTATTGGCTGCAATGCATGTCGAAGGCTTGCAATGAGGATAACAAACTGGTGCTGGGGTATAGCAACTATACGGCTGAAACGGCTGACTTTCGCCGAC
Organism: uncultured Prevotella sp.; assembly: GCA_900547085.1. Classification (GTDB taxonomy): domain Bacteria; phylum Bacteroidota; class Bacteroidia; order Bacteroidales; family Bacteroidaceae; genus Prevotella. The sequence continues at coordinate 3,202 of URFI01000062.1, read as the reverse complement.
TTGAGCAGCTGTATACAGAACTGTACCTCATGAGAAAAGCGGAGAACGGTACTGCCTATCGCACCAATTCTGCCAATTTGGCGTTTCGAAAAAGTATGTTTCTACAAGGAGAAGGCTATCGGGGCAACCTTCACCTGCTACGCGGTGAATACGATTTCATCGTCAACAAATATGCGGAAAAAGGCTCATCCGCGCTCATAATGGAGCGAGATGCCTGGATCATAGAAGATGAACCACTGCAAAAGAATTGGCTCAACAAGCATCTTTTCTATCAAGAAACACGCAAATACCTCAACCGGTCAACGTCCATGCGCATGCAGTTCAATCTGGATACGATACTCTTGCATACTTCCTACCTATTCATCTTGGCGATGATGGTATATGGTGGTGTACTCATGAATTATACGTTACTCGTGACAGCCGTGGTTTCTTTGCTCCTTACGGTCATCTTGCGTGTACGATTCGCCAAGAGAACGCTTGCATATTTCTTGGAAGATATCGCACTTTGGAAGGTCATACCCTTTGAAATCAGCATGATGTGGAGAAATCTATCTTACCGTTTGAGATACGTCAGAGCAGACAAAAACGATTTCACCAGCCATAAACTATAGTGATGAGAGTAGAACTATACATGGCCAGGAAGACAGCTGGCAGTCCCGACTATCAAGCTCATCTGTCGATGCTTCAACAGTATCTTCAAAGATACGACGAGATAGAGCTGTCCCATGAGTTCCCCGACATCGTGCATGTTTTCGGGGCTTGGGATGCTTCGGCTCATAAGAAATTGGAACAATGCCACCGACTATTGATTCCAACAGTATTCTCTTCCTTGGGTCAATTGGCTCCATGGTATTTCCCAAAGCACCCCACTCCTACCCAAGTTTTGCAGACATCTGCACAAAAACAAGCCACCCAACAGGCTTCGGCTCTCATTGTTTGGGGTGGACTTGAAAAGCAGGAAATGGAAAAGAGGAAATGGAATGAGCAAATCCACGTCATACCCAATGCCGTGACCACCTCCATGATCTCGCCCGAAGCGATGGCCCATGAAACGATAAGGCTATATCAAGAAATCCTTGATGCACACGACCGGCTGACACACCAACGCATCCAGGAGAAATTAAACATCTTTCCCAATGACGACACTCCTGAAAAAGAGGTGTGCCATGCCCTTCTCTATCTGCGTTATCAATATCACCGTCGCAACATCAAGAAACAGGCATTGAGGGAATTGAACGATACGCTGAACAGCTTGGAATACGATGAAGACGTACTCAACAACATGCTGGAGCAGCTGAATGAAGCACAATTCGCGGCTCGTATCATGCAGGTTTTGAGTGAAGATTACAAACTTACAGAAGGATTCATGCCATTAAATCCCCTTGATGACAAACACACTAAAAGGCTAAGAGAAGCCGTCAACACAACAGAACAGAATACAATAAAATAAATGGAAATGGAATACAAACACCCTACCCCAGAAGATTTAAGATATTTAGAATTATTGTCACAGTCGTTTCCCACAATCGCCGATGCAAGTACCGAAATCATTAACTTGCAGGCAATTCTGCATCTACCCAAGGGAACGGAACACTTTTTGGCAGATATTCACGGTGAGAACGAGGCTTTTCAGCATGTGTTAAAGAATGCCTCTGGCAACATCAAGCGCAAAGTGAGCGAACTCTTTGGCAACACCTTGCGAGAGAGTGAGAAGCGAGAGTTATGCACACTGATTTATTACCCCGAACAGAAACTGCAATTGGTCAAGGCTGCCGAGCAGGATATTTATGATTGGTATCACATTACCCTGCACCAGTTGGTAATGGTGTGTCGTGATGTGTCCAGCAAATATACGCGCTCGAAAGTGCGAAAAGCACTGCCCAAAGATTTCAGTTACATCATTCAAGAACTCTTGCACGAGAATGCTGGCGTTACGAATAAGGTGGCCTATTACAACGTTATCCTTGAGACCATTATCTCAACTGGACGTGCCGATGACTTTATCATTGCCTTGGCACACGTCATTCAACGACTGGTGATAGACCAACTGCACATCTTGGGTGATGTGTACGACCGTGGACCGGGTGCACATATCATCATGGACACCATGGAACACTACCACAGTTGGGACATTCAATGGGGAAACCACGACGTGCTATGGATGGGGGCATGTGCAGGAAACAATGCGTGTATCTGCAATGTCATTCGCTTGTCGTTGCGGTATGCCAACCTCACCACCTTGGAAGAGGGGTATGGTATCAACTTAGTGCCATTGGCTACCTTCGCTATGGAGACCTATGGAGACGATCCTTGCGAGGTTTTTTATCCCAAACTTAGTGGGGGTTCCAAAGAAGTTGCTGAGAAGACGCTGCGGCTCACAGCGCTCATGCACAAGGCAATTGCGATTATTCAGTTCAAGGAAGAGGCGCAACTCTATGAACGTCATCCCGAGTGGAAGATGCAAAACAGAGCACTCTTCAACTTCGTGAACTATGAGAAAGGCACTATCACATTGGACGGAAAAGAATATGAGCTTCACGATCATTATTTCCCCACAGTAGATCCTAATCATCCCAACGAATTGACGCCCGAAGAAAAGGAACTGATGCAACGACTTCGCCATTCGTTCATGGTCAGCGAGAAACTGCACAAGCACATGCGATTGCTTTTGCAACATGGGTGTATGTACGCCATCTTTAACGGCAACTTGCTGTTTCACGCCTCTATCCCACTCAACGAGGACGGCACATTGAAAGAAGTAGAGATTTATCCCGGACGGAAATACGTGGGAAGACAATTGATGCACCAGACGGGTATGATGATACGTACCGCCTTCCAACATGACGCTCCTAACGAGGAACATCAATATGCCATCGACTATTTCCTCTACCTGTGGTGTGGTCCCGATAGTCCTTTGTTCAACAAGTCGAAGATGTCCACCTTCGAGCGATATTTCATAGCCGACAAAGAGACGCACCATGAAGAGAAGGGTAACTATTTCAAACTGCGTAATCAAGAAGCGATAGTGGACCAAATCTTGGATGCTTTCGACGTAAAAGACCCCAATCGGCACATCATCAACGGTCATGTACCCGTTCATGTGATGAATGGTGAGAATCCTATCAAAGCCAACGGAAAGCTCATGGTGATTGACGGAGGCTTCTCACAAGCCTACCACAAAGAGACTGGTATTGCTGGCTAC
>URFI01000061.1 GCA_900547085.1 uncultured Prevotella sp. | reverse complement strand
GAATAGTTGCCCGTGGAAACGTCATCCGCATCTTGGGCGACGAGGAAGAGATGGCCAAGATTGAAGAGGACATCGAACTGATGCAGAAGCACGTCTTGAAATACAACTCCATCACGGAAGAAGATATCTTGGACATCGTTCATGATCACAAGACAAAGGCCGATGCCATCAAAGATGTCGTGGTGTATAGTATTTCGGGACGCCCTATCAAGAGCCGTAGTGAGAACCAGCAAAAGCTCATCGAAGCATACAATACTTCGGACATGGTGTTTGCCGTTGGTCCGGCAGGCACTGGAAAAACCTATCTCAGCATTGCTTTAGCCGTAAAAGCCCTGAAAGAAAAGGCTGCCAAGAAGATTATCCTCTCCCGCCCAGCCGTGGAAGCCGGAGAGAAACTTGGATTTTTGCCTGGAGATATGAAGGACAAGATAGATCCATACCTACAACCATTATACGATTCTCTTGAAGACATGATTCCAGCCGTGAAGCTGCAAGACATGATGGAGAAACACATCATTCAAATTGCTCCCCTGGCTTTCATGCGCGGCAGAACCTTAAGCGACGCTGTCGTCATCCTCGATGAAGCGCAAAACACCACCCCAGCCCAAATCAGAATGTTCCTCACCCGCATGGGATGGAACACTAAAATGATTATAACGGGCGACATGACCCAAATAGATTTACCGCACGAACAAAAGAGTGGTTTAAAAGAAGCACTGAGAATATTAGGCGATGTTGAAGGCATCTCTGTGGTTGAATTGGGCAAGAAGGACATCGTTCGCCACAAATTGGTCACGAGAATCGTGAACGCCTATGAAGCTTACGACAGTGCCAGGAACCAAGAAAAGAAATTAGCGTTTAAAGATTAAACATACAACAATGAAAGCATTAACAAAAACTGATTTCCATTTCGATGGACAAAAGAGTGTTTACCATGGCAAAGTACGTGATGTTTACAACATCAATGATGACTTGATCGTGATGGTTGCAACTGACAGAATCTCTGCATTCGATGTGATTCTACCCAAGGGAATACCTTTCAAAGGACAAGTTCTCAATCAGATAGCTGCCAAATTTCTTGACTCTACCAAAGACATCTGCCCCAACTGGAAGATTGCCACACCAGACCCAATGGTGACGGTAGGTGTAAAATGTGAAGGCTTTCGTGTTGAAATGATCATCCGGAGCATTCTGACAGGCAGCGCTTGGCGCGAATATAAGGCAGGAGCCAGAGAGCTTTGTGGCGTGAAATTGCCCGATGGCATGAAGGAAAACGAACGTTTCCCAGAGCCTATCGTCACACCAACAACCAAGGCTGACGAAGGACATGACCTCAACATCTCAAAAGAAGAAATCATCAGTCAGGGGATTGTTCCGGCAGAAGATTACGCCATCATCGAGGATTACACGCGCAAATTGTTCGCTCGCGGACAGGAAATTGCAGCCAAACAAGGACTGATTCTTGTGGACACCAAGTATGAGTTTGGCAAAAAAGACGGCAAGATTTATCTCATTGACGAAATTCATACCCCAGACTCCAGTCGTTACTTCTATGCCGACGGCTATGAGGAGAAGCTGGCGAAAGGTGAACCACAGAAGCAATTGTCAAAAGAGTTTGTACGTCAATGGCTCATCGAACACAACTTCATGAACGAACCTGGGCAGACCGTGCCAGAGATTACGGACGAATATGCTGAAAGTGTAAGCGAGCGTTACATTGAATTGTACGAGCACATCACTGGCGAAAAATTCAAGAAGGCGGCCGACCATGATGATTTGGCTGCACGCATTGAAAAGAATGTCAGCGATTATCTCGCTTCACTAAAATAAAAAAAGACAATTCATACAACAGCGTGTACGGACAAGAAAAGATAAAGCCGTATGGTCAGGAGGGCGAGAAGAAACAGCAAGTAGAGCGAATGTTCGATCGCATTGCGCCAACGTACGATGAGTTGAACCATCGCTTGTCATGGAACATAGACAAGGGATGGCGCAAAAAAGCCATCAAGCAACTGCAGCCTTTCGCCCCCCAAACCATACTGGACATAGCCACCGGTACTGGTGATTTCGCCATTCTGTCAGCCAAGATGCTGCAACCCAAACAATTGATTGGTGCTGACATCTCGGTTGGCATGATGGAAATAGGCAAACGAAAAGTTGCTGCAGCACATTTAGACCACATTGTTTCTTTTCAAAAAGAAGACTGTCTGGCCTTATCTTTTGCAGACCATTCGTTTGATGCCGTCACGGCTGCTTTTGGCATTCGTAATTTTCAGGATCTAGATAGCGGACTAAAAGAAATCTACAGGGTGCTGAAACCTGGTGGACACCTGAGCATTGTTGAGCTGACACAACCTGTCTCGTTCCCGATGAAACAATTGTTCAAGGTATATTCGCACACGCTTCTACCCTTTTATGGCAAACTCCTTTCAAAGGATAAAAACGCCTACAAATACCTCACGTCAACCATCGAAGCCTTTCCACAAGGTGAACAGATGGTTGAGATTTTACAGAAAGCAGGCTTTTCCAACGCAACGTTCAAGAGATTGACATTAGGTGTCTGCACGATGTATTTTGCAGAAAAAGAATGATTTAGAAGAACTACGCCAATGGATTTGCGGGCAATAACGACATGAATATGGACAAATACGGACTGATAGGCTACCCTCTTGGGCATTCATTCTCGATAGGTTATTTTAATGAGAAATTCCAAAACGAAGGAATCAATGCTAGGTATGTGAATTTTGAGATTCCCAATATAGAGAATCTTCAAGAAGTGTTGGCATCCAACCCCGATCTCAAGGGACTGAATGTCACGAGGCCTTACAAAGAAAAGGTCATCCACTATCTGGACGAACTCAGTCCGGAGGCCAAATCTATTGGTGCCGTTAACGTAATCAAGGTCACACACAAGGGCAAAAAAACCATATTGAAAGGCTACAATAGTGATGTCATTGGATTTACACGCAGCATCGAACCGCTGCTCGACACGTTTCATAAAAAAGCACTAATCTTAGGTACCGGAGGGGCTGCAAAAGCGGTAGATGTGGGGCTAAAGTCATTGGGTATTGAAACAAAGTATGTCTCTCGACAAAACCTTCCAAACGTATTGCGATATGATGACATCACTCCCGAAATCATTCAAGAATACAATGTCATCATCAACTGTACGCCCGTAGGGATGTATCCACATGCCGACGTTTGTCCCCAGCTGCCTTACGAAGCAATGGACAGCCATCATTTGCTGTACGATTTGATATACAATCCAGATGAAACGCTTTTCATGAAACAAGGAGCCAGGCAGGGAGCAACGGTCAAAAATGGATTAGAAATGCTGCTGTTGCAGGCTTTTGTTTCATGGGAGTTTTGGCACGAAGCCTAGTTGCTCTTTCCTAAACCCTCTCAAGAAATGATGTGTTTAGACAAATGGCCTCAGGAAGGACAGAGTAGTTCATGCAGCTGTTCGTCATCACATCAACGGTTTACTCACCAAACTTTAAAAACATTGATACACATGGATAGATATATGATGCGCGGTGTTTCTGCCGCAAAGGAAGATGTTCACAACGCCATCAAAAACATTGACAAGGGCATTTATCCCCAAGCCTTCTGCAAAATCATTCCGGACATACTGGGAGGCGACCCTGATTACTGCAACATTATGCATGCCGATGGTGCCGGAACCAAATCATCCTTGGCCTATATGTACTGGAAAGAGACGGGTGATCTCAGCGTATGGAAAGGCATTGCACAGGATGCCATTGTGATGAATACCGACGACTTGCTGTGTGTGGGTGCGGTTGACAACATCTTGGTATCGAGTACCATTGGGCGTAACAAGCTCTTGATACCCGGTGAAGTCATCTCCGCCATTATCAACGGCACGGATGAATTGTTGCAAGAGATGCGAGACATGGGCATTGGCATTTATCCCACAGGCGGCGAAACGGCTGATGTAGGCGACCTGGCGCGCACCATCATCGTCGACTCAACCGTGACCTGCCGTATGAAGCGCAGTGACGTTATCGACAATGCCAACATCCGTCCAGGCGATGTCATTGTCGGATTGAGTAGTACAGGACAAGCTACCTACGAGAAAACATACAACGGAGGCATGGGAAGTAACGGTCTGACCAGTGCCCGCCACGATGTTTTTGCCAAATATTTGGCAGAAAAATTCCCCGAAAGTTACGATAATGCCGTGCCTGATGATTTGGTGTATAGCGGTAAATATCAACTTACCGACAGCATAGAAGGCGTGGAAATAGATGCCGGTCATTTGGTTCTCTCTCATACTCGCACCTATGCACCTATTATAAAGAAGGTGTTAGATGCACACCGAAGTCACATTCATGGCATGGTTCATTGCACGGGAGGCGCACAAACCAAGGTGCTTCACTTTGTCAGCGACAATTGCAAAGTGGTAAAAGACAACATGTTCCCCGTTCCTCCCTTGTTTAAAGTGATACAAGAGAGCAGTGGCACCGATTGGAAGGAGATGTACAAGGTGTTCAACATGGGGCATCGAATGGAGATATATGTAGCTCCTGAGCATGCACAAGAAATCATCAACATCAGCAAAAACTTTAATGTTGACGCACAAATCATCGGTCATATCGAAGAGGGAGCACGCGCATTGACCATTCAATCAGAATTTGGAACATTCGAATATTAATATATATGATAGAAAACAACAGCATACTGAACAAGCTCGATGGATTAGAGGCAAGGTTTGAAGAAGTATCTACCTTGATTACCGACCCAGATGTCATAGCCGATCAGCCACGCTATGTGAAGCTAACCAAGGAATACAAAGACCTTGGCGACATCATGGACATTCGCAAACGATACATTGCATGCCTCAATGCCATACATGAGTCGAAAGATATTCTTGCCAATGAAACGGATGCTGACATGAAAGAAATGGCTCGTGAGGAATTGCAAGCCAACGAAGATATGCAGCCACAGTTGGAAGAAGAAATAAAATTGGCATTAGTGCCAAAAGACCCTGAAGATGCCAAGAACGTACAAATGGAAATACGTGCTGGCACGGGAGGAGATGAAGCAGCCCTGTTTGCTGGCGACTTGTTTAACATGTATAAGCATTACTGTGACTCGAAAGGTTGGACGTTAAGTGTCACATCGGTCAACGAAGGCTCGGTGGGTGGTTACAAAGAAATCGATTTTGCAGTGAGTGGCGACAATGTCTACGGCACATTGAAATACGAAAGTGGTGTACATCGTGTGCAGCGCGTGCCAGCCACAGAAACCCAGGGACGCATGCACACATCGGCTGCTACGGTGGCTGTGTTGCCAGAGGCGGACCAATTCGAGGTGAACATCAATGAAGGTGACATCAAATGGGATACGTTCAGAAGCTCAGGGGCTGGTGGACAAAACGTCAACAAGGTTGAATCGGGCGTTCGTCTTCGCTATCCATGGAAGAACCCTAACACTGGCGAAGTGGAGGAAATTCTCATCGAATGTACCGAGACACGCGACCAACCTAAGAACAAGGAACGTGCGCTGTCACGCTTACGTACCTTTATATACGACCGTGAGCATCAAAAATACATTGATGATATTGCCAACCGCCGCAAGTCATTGGTATCTACTGGCGACCGCAGCGCGAAGATTCGTACCTACAACTATCCACAAGGACGTGTCACCGACCACCGTATCGGCTACACCACTCACGACCTGCAAGGCTTTGTCAATGGTGACATTCAAGCAATGATAGATGCGCTGACAGTAGAAGAGAATGCGGAAAAGCTCAAAGAAAATGAACTTTAAACAATAAGGCATCGTTTAATTCAGAGGGGTAGATCATTAAGACAAGAAAAATTGTATCAAACAAATAATTACCATAAGATTTCTATAACACACAAGGACTCTATTAACTCATAAAACACTGAAATACAATTTGTTATAAAGAATCTCAAAACAAGCTATTTAAAAGCATTGAGATTGGGGTCCTAAAGCATAGAGATTGAATGGCAAAGGCATTGAGATTGGCGCCCAAAAGCATAGAGATTGAAATTCACCCACCATTCGTTGGGTGAGCGATAGCTAAAGACAACGGTGCAAAAGGGAATAACGTTAATACAAATTCACTACTTTTATATTCACGGATAGTTTATGAACAGACAACAACTTATAAAGCAGATTTTCGACAAAAAGTCTTTCTTATGTGTAGGACTTGACCCCGACATCAAGAAGATACCGCCACACTTGTTGCATGAAGATGACCCGATTTATGCATTCAACAAAGCCATCATCGATGCTACGGCACCCTATTGTGTGGCCTACAAGCCAAATTTGGCGTTCTATGAATGTAAAGGTATTCAAGGCATGACTTCTTTCGAGAAGACCGTTAGCTACCTAAAAGCGCATTATCCCGACCATTTCATCATTGCTGACGCCAAACGAGGAGATATCGGAAACACATCCGCCATGTATGCCAAGACCTTCTTTGAAGAATACGATGTTGACGCATTGACCGTTGCTCCGTACATGGGAGAAGATAGCGTGACGCCTTTTCTCGAATATGAAGACAAGTGGGTGGTTGTATTGGCACTGACGAGCAACAAAGGATCGCATGATTTTCAGTTGACGGAAGACAAGAACGGAGAGAAACTTTTTGAGAAAGTTATCAAGACTTCTCAATCGTGGGGGACCGATCAAAACATGATGTATGTGGTTGGTGCAACGCAAGGCAACATGTTTGAGGCAATCAGAAAGGTGGCTCCTCATCACTTTTTGCTAGTACCTGGCGTGGGTGCGCAGGGAGGAAGCCTGCAAGACGTCTGCCAATATGGAATGACGAAGGATTGCGGGTTGCTCGTCAACAGTTCGCGCGGCATCATCTATGCCGGCCAAGGAGAGGACTTTGCTGATGCAGCTGCAAAGAGTGCGATGAACCTTCAGCAAGAAATGGAAAAAGAATTAGAAAGGTTATCATCTTGCAAATAACAAATGGCCCCCTTTTTACTCGACTCTCATTGCGCACCGATACCCATAAACAGTGAGGGAACACCTGCCCCATTGGGGGTTCAATAGGGCTAGACGCACCGTGGAAGAAATAAATGTTTCAGAGAAAAAACGCAAATATTACATTTGTCAGTCAAAAGTCTGAGTAAAAATAGGTATATTTGCAAAATAATCAATTGAGATACCTAAAGTATGGAATTTACTGCCAAGCAAATAGCACAATATATAGGAGGCAAAATTGAAGGCAATGAAGATGCAACCGTCCACACCTTCGCAAAAATTGAAGAAGGTACCAGTGGGGCGATTTCATTCCTTTCTAATCCAAAATACACACATTATATATATAATACACAATCGTCGATTGTTCTCATTGATGAGGATTTGAAATTGGACAAACCCGTCCAGACGACTTTGATACGCGTGAAGAACGCATACGACAGTGTCGCCAAATTACTTCAATTATACGAGTCGACTAAGCCCCGAAAGACAGGCATCCACCCCATGGCCAACATCGCCAAAACGGCTAAGATAGGTGAGGATGCATACATTGGCCCATTTGCTTACATCGGTGAGAATGTCGTGATTGGCAACAACACACAGATATTCCCACACGCAGTGGTTTTGGAAAATGCCTCTGTAGGCTCAGAATGTATCATCTATCCACACGCAACTGTCTATCACAACTGCAAGATAGGCAACCGTGTCATCCTGCATGCAGGATCTGTCATTGGAGCCGATGGCTTCGGATTCGCTCCGTCCAAAGACGGCTACGACAAGATACCGCAAATTGGTATTGTGACCATTGAAGATGATGTAGAGGTGGGTGCCAACACTTGCATTGATCGTTCGACCATGGGTAGCACCTATGTTAGGAAAGGAGTGAAGCTAGATAACTTGGTTCAAATCGCCCACAATACCGACATTGGTGAGCATACCGTGATGAGTGCACAGGTGGGTGTGGCCGGATCGACAAAGGTTGGACAGTGGTGCATGTTTGGTGGACAAGTGGGTGTAGCTGGTCATATCACCATTGGCAACAAGGTGTTCCTTGGCGCACAGTCGGGTGCGCCTGGTAGTATCAAGGACAACCAGCAACTCATTGGCACGCCACCCATGAAGGAGAGACCCTATTTTCGCTCCCATGCCATCTTCCGGAAACTTCCTGAACTATATAAAGAAATCAACAACCTGAAAGAAGAGGTGGAGCGATTGAAAAAGAACATCAAATAAGACTATTGCACTCGATAAATAAATCATAGAATGGATACAATCAAACAGAGAACACTAAAAGGTAGCTTTTCCCTGTGTGGCAAAGGATTGCACACGGGTCTGAACTTGACTGTTACCTTTAACCCTGCTCCTGAAAATACTGGATATAAAATTCAACGAATAGACTTGGAAGGACAACCCATCGTTGAGGCCATTGCCGAAAACGTGGTTGACACGCAGCGCGGCACGGTTCTGGCGCGTGGCGACGTGCGCGTTTCTACCGTTGAGCACGGTCTTTCTGCCCTGTATGCAATGGGGATAGACAACTGTATGATTCAAGTAAATGGACCAGAGTTTCCTATTTTGGATGGCTCTGCCGGCATCTACGTTAATAGAATCCAGGAAATTGGTATCGTAGAGCAAAATGCGCCGAAAGATTTTTATATCATTCGCAAGAAAATAGAAGTCAAAGATGACGAGACAGGTTCGTGTATCACGATACTTCCTGATGACCAGTTCAGCATAACGGCCATGTGCTCATTCGAGTCAAAATTCATCAATAGTCAATTTGCAACACTCGACAATATCGATGATTACGCGACAGAAATAGCTCCTGCCCGTACTTTTGTCTTCGTCAGGGACATCGTCCCCTTGCTCGAAGCTAACCTCATCAAAGGTGGTGACATGGACAATGCCATCGTGATTTACGAAAGAGAAGTGTCGCAAGAGCAACTGGACCAACTGGCAGATATCTTGAAAGTGCCACGCATGGATGCAACCAAGATAGGTTACATTCAGCATAAGCCCTTGATGTGGGAAAACGAGTGCACACGTCACAAATTGCTGGACATTATCGGTGACATGGCCTTGATAGGCAAACCCATCAAAGGACGAATTGTTGCAACACGGCCAGGACACACCATCAACAACAAGTTTGCCCGCTTAATGCGCAGAGAGATTCGTAAACATGAAATACAGGCGCCGATATACGATCCCAACGAACCACCCATCATGGATAACATCAGAATCAGGGAACTACTCCCCCACCGTTATCCCATGCAGCTGGTTGACAAGATTATCGCCATCGGTTCTAACTCGATTGTTGGGGTAAAGAACATTACAAGCAACGAACCCTTCTTTACAGGACACTTCCCGCAAGAGCCAGTCATGCCCGGAGTGTTGCAAGTGGAGGCCATGGCTCAATGTGGAGGGCTGTTGGTTTTAAACCAAGTGGAAGAACCTGAACGATGGTCTACGTACTTTCTGAAGATTGACAGCGTGAAGTTCAGACAGAAAGTGGTTCCTGGTGACACGGTTATCTTTCGCGTGGAAATGATTCAACCTGTACGACATGGCATCAGTACGATGAAGAGTTATGCCTTTGTTGGCGACCAAGTGGTATCTGAAGCAATGTTTACTGCACAGATCATCAAAAACAAATAAACAGAAATGTCACTCGATGTTTTTCATCATCATAAAGTCATCATTACCCTATGAATCAAATAAGCCCATTAGCGTTTGTACATCCAGAAGCTCAACTCGGTGACAATAATGTCATTGGCCCCTTTTGCTATCTTGACAAAAATACAGTACTGGGCAACCATAACATCCTACAAAATAGCGTCACCATCAATTATGGAGCACGAATAGGCGATGACAACGAGTTTTTTCCTGGTGCCAGCATCAGCACGAAGCCGCAGGATTTAAAGTTCGTTGGCGAAGAGACAATATGCGAAATTGGTGACAAAAACAGCATCCGTGAGAATGTTACCATTTCAAGGGGCACCGCATCAAAAGGAACGACCAAGGTAGGAAACAACAACTTGTTGATGGAAAACATGCACGTTGCACACGATTGCATCATAGGCAGCAATGTAATTATTGGCAATTCCACCAAGTTTGCCGGTGAAGTGACTGTAGATGACTACGCCATCATCAGTGCAACAGTTTTATGTCATCAATTCTGTCACATCGGTGGTTATGTCATGATTCAAGGTGGAAGTCGGTCTTCACAAGATATTCCACCCTACGTCATGGCGGGCAAAGAACCCATCAAATATGCCGGCATCAACATTATCGGCCTGAGACGAAGAGGATTTAGCAACGAGTTAATCCAACTGATTCACCAAGCTTATCGATTGCTTTATAGCAAAGGTGTTTTGAAAGAAGGAATCGAAGAAATCAGAAAGAACCTGACAGTTACCCCTGAAATTCAATACATCATTGACTTTGTAGAAAGTTCTCAACGAGGCATCATCAGATAAATGAACTCACTTGTTGTGCTTTTAGGCCCTACTGGAGTGGGAAAAACAGAGGTAGCGTTGCAAATTGCTGAACATTTGCAATCGCCTATCATCAATGCCGACTCTCGACAGCTATTTGCTGAGATACCTATTGGTACAGCAGCCCCAACCAAAGAGCAGCAAGAACGAGTAAAACATTATTTCGTCGGCACGTTGCATCTAACAGATTATTATAGTGCCGCCAAATATGAAGAAGATGTTTTGCAGCTTTTAAACCAGCTTTTCAACCAGCAACAAATGGCTTTGCTATCAGGGGGCAGCATGATGTATATTGATGCTGTATGCCAGGGTATCGATGACATACCAACGGTTGACGAGGCGACAAGGAGGCTGATGAAACGAAAACTGGAGAC
>URFI01000060.1 GCA_900547085.1 uncultured Prevotella sp. | reverse complement strand
GACTTCATGTCTTCTTATATTCCTAATGTTTGCTGATTCTGTAGATTACGCCGAATGTTCCATATACAGGATAAAGAGTCTGCTCAATCGTCTTGAATGAACGCTTGAAGATGCCGTTGAGACCCCAATTTAGATCGGCATATAAACCGAAACGGCGGTAAATATTACAGTCTATTCCAGCCGATATGCCAACTTGGAACCGTCTCATGTGTTCAGAAAAGTCATAGATACCCCTTGTTCCAGGATCGCTACCCATCTCGATTCTGGGCCCAGTTGGATCTCCTACCCGCAGGTGTCCGTCATACACGCTTCCTTCAAAGTCTTTAGAAAGTAGATACGACATATACGGTCCCATGCGCAGTTGTATTCTATCGTTCACGTCGTAGGTAGCTTGTATAGGTAGGGTTATCATCCATTGCCGCACCTGTGTCTGCACATAGCCTGTGAACACCCCTTTCAATGACTCACCTCCGCGAATCATTTCCATGTGGTAGTTCTTTACCTTTGCATCCACGTCCATATCTTTGTTCTCCGCTCGAAGACCTACCAGGGCACCCCATTTGCCATCAATGGCTTTTTGACCACCGAGTTCTACGGTAACATTATTATGTAGCTTGTACGATTCAAGCGATCTGACTGTCGCCGGTAAACCGATGGGAGCGGTTCCTCCCAGATTATATCCTATGCGAGCCTGGAGCTTCACATCCTTCAGAAAAGAATCTGCCATGCTGTTCAGCGACAAGCATCCCATCCACAATATGATTAATATATACTTACGCATGCCGTTATTCCTCCTTTGTGCAAATGATTCTTACTTCATCAATAGACAATTCACTGCCGATAGCTCCTTCAAACTGTGCTCCTTTTTCGCTGGACGAGAAGACTATGGTTAAATTGTATCCGCGGTTGGCCAAGATTCTTTCATCGGGTTGTTGTGTATAGTCGAAAACCACTTCAAAAGGCGTCCATTGGTCAGTAGTCTTCACTTCTGCCAACTTGGCGATGGCCAAGATGTGCTTGTTCGTCAAAACATCATCCCCATACAGCGTTACTGGATTATCCTGTTCGTCAACATTTCTATAAAACACAGCATAGATAGCGGCGCTGTCAGTGCGGTTGGGAACTATTTTTCGTTTTTTGTCTTGATACTTTTTACCTGGCTGATACCGATACCATCCCGTCAGTTTGATGGGCTTTTTATCAAAAGGAATACCAAACTTGGTCGCTTTCATGGCATCGCGCATGGCCATTCCAACATCGAAAGAACCCAGATACAAATTGCCTGCTGCCAGAGGCTTACCAACCAAGGATCCTAAGAAGCCTGTGCTTTGGGTAGTGAGTTTGGCATACGACCCACTGTGACCGTCCTTCGCAGGGACGCTGGGATAGTCCTCGGGTGGTGCCGATTCCCTGCTCATTCTAAACCCTGGATTACCCGTAGCCCAATAGTCGTGTCGCTGACCGTCTTCACCTATATAATACCAGGTATAGTATTTCAGTTCTTTTTGCTCCAACTCATAATGTTCAAAGTCAAATCGAATGGTGTCACTAACCGTCTGGACAACCGGAAAGAAGCTAACGGCATAGCGCCTATTCCACTGCTTGTCCTCTGAAGTTACCGTATAGATGACGGGACCTTTACTGAAATCTTGAACCGAACCGTTTGCCGGAACGATGGTTGCCCCATCCGTCAATCTGAAGTGAGGAGCGAGGGCGTTCAAGGCTGTATGACGTCTTACATTGAAAATAATGGTACTGTCCGTGTAAGGTACTTGAAGCTTGCTGTCGGAAGGGTGATAAAACATCTCCTCAGGCTTACTTACCGAAACAGAAGCCTCTAGAATATCACACTCTGCATTCAGCGGTTCGTCCTTAAAGCATGAGGTGAACACGGATGAAAGTGCGATAACCAATAAGTTTTGATAAAATTTCATTGTAACATAATCTTTTCGACTGCAAAGTTATGCTTAATATCTTAATGAGGCAAACGAATGTCTTTAAAACTAGTCAAATAAAGGACAAAAATGGTGGATTTAATAACAATTTTAGAAATGTCATTGTACTCAATGAACTCAAATTGAATGAAATGCGATGACAATTGCGCTATGATGACCGTTGCTCTGCCATATTCCTATTACAACAGCCGTCAAAAACTATGTTTGAAATCAGCATGGTTAATCATCATGAAGCGAGGAATCGGGCCTGGGTAGTTCGGTCAACTTCACTTTCCACCGCTTATTAAGTTGTACCAGTTGCAGTGTGTAGGTGGCAGATTTAACAAAATGTCCGACGGTACCTATCGAGTCCATTGACAAGAAGTTTTCAACCTTCATGACCACAGAAGCCACCGAGTCACCTTCTTCGTATTGGATTTTCTTGATTTCCGACCTGGCACCTTGCTCAGCACTCCTTAGCTTGTCAACATCATCTTGTTTTACCTGTGACGCTACATAAATCATCCATCTCTTTGAGGATGGGGTGCAATAGGTTAGTGCATCGTTGAATTGCCAGTTGAAATAGGTTTGGGCAAAAGCGCTGGCCGTATTCCGGAGTTGCTCTTCATTCTTATGGTCTGTACAAGCACAGAGGCCTATCAACACACAGCCTACTATCGTGAGGGAAATTGTCAATCTTTTTTTCATCCGAAAAAACGTTCTATTGATGTACCAACAGTGCAAGCCAAGGGAAAAGAGAGTTCACTGTCAGATGCAAAGGTACCAAAAACTTTGTTCATGTCAAGCCTTTTGTTTACTTTTGTGCCAAATATTTCAAACATGTTAAAATTCATTTGTTTGGGAAGTGGTAGCAGTGGAAACTGCTATTGTCTTTTTACGGAGAATGACGGCTTGATGATTGATGCCGGAATTGGCATACGGCTATTAAAAAGGTCATTTAAAGAGTATGGACTGTCACTTTCACAAATTCACCATATCTTAGTTACGCACGACCATGCAGACCATGTGAAATCAGTGGGGGCGATAAGCCTTGATTATCAATTACCCGTCTATGCGACGCAGCTTGTTCATGCGGGCATAGAGCGCAATTATTGTGTGCATAAGAAGGTTGCTCCAGCATACATGGAAGTCATAGATAAAGGACAACCGTTTCAACTGGGTGATTTCACCGTTACACCCTTTGGTGTGCCACATGATAGTTCTGACAATGTAGGTTATAAGATAGCATGCGGTAACATCGTCTTTACGCTGATGACAGACATTGGTCATGTGACAGACGAAATGAAAACCGTCATCTCCGAAACGAATTATCTGGTCATAGAGGCCAATCACGACCCGAAGATGTTAATGTATGGCCCCTATCCCCAACATTTAAAAATTCGCATATCGGGCCCTAATGGGCATTTGGCCAACCAGGATTGTGCGCAAGCCTTGGCTGAGAACATGACCGGACAGATGCGCCATGTGTGGCTGTGTCATTTAAGTGAGGAGAACAATCGTTATGATTTGGCACACGAAACGGTAGCACATATTTTGCGAACGAAAGGTATAGAGGCTGGAACAGACGTGCTGTTAGATGTGTTGAAACGAAGATCGCCCAGCTCGCTTTACATTTTGGAGTAATCATTTGCCTATTCCCCATTTGTTCGATTTTTTCCTCATTTTAGGGCCTCAAAACGGCACTTTCAAACTTTCAATCTAGGAAAAAACGATAGGTAGGAAGGATGCAAATATGCCCTAATTTTGTGACAAAAACCGGTTTTCACCGCAAGAGCATTGAGTTTACCTCACTAAACGTATCACTTTGGTGGACTATTAGCATGCTTTTGCTCGTCAATAGCATGCAAAAAACTCGCTTCAAGCAATGCTTTTGGCTCAAAAGTGCTTGAAATAAAGCTAAACAACTTTAATATAAAAGCATAATTCATTGTGTATGAGCGATGTAAGATAAATGCTCATATTTCGTGTATTTACACCCATCAGTATGTTTGTTTATAAATAAGCCAAGGAGCAGAAGGCATGTTGTCAATAAAATTCAGAAAGATTTTCAATCCTTATTTTATTTTGTCTTCTTTAATACCGAGTGCCACAACAACCAACATTGCTGCCAAATAACAAAGTGGGACGAATGCCAAGCACCTGCATTTTACAAAAACATTGCGGCGAATTCAAAATATTCTATAATTTTGTGCATCATAAGATTTTTTGTTACCTTTGCGCTTTAAATAATAACATACTCTAACAGAATATACTTATGGCTAAAAAATTTGCCGAGCATCAAGGGCTAGACTTGACCCATACAAACAAGGAAATCTTAGCAAAGTGGGAGGAACTGGATATATTCCACAAGTCTATTGATGAGCGTGAAGGTTGTGAACAGTTCATCTTCTTTGAGGGTCCTCCATCGGCAAACGGTCATCCCGGCATTCACCATGTATTGGCTCGCGCCATCAAAGATACGTTCAACCGGTACAAAACCATGCAAGGGTTCCAAGTGCTGCGCAAGGCAGGGTGGGACACACATGGATTGCCCGTTGAGCTGGGTGTTGAAAAAGAACTGGGTATCAATAAGAAAGATATCGACAACAAGGAATCTGAACATTATATTTCGGTAGAAGACTATAACCGTAAATGTCGTGAGAACGTCATGAAGTTCACTGAAGAGTGGCGCACGCTGACCGAAGAAATGGGCTATTTCGTAGATCTTGACCATCCTTACATAACCTACGACAACAAATACATCGAAACACTGTGGTGGCTTTTGAAGCAACTTTACAACAACGGATTGATGTACAAGGGCTACACCATTCAGCCATATTCGCCTGCTGCGGGTACGGGATTGAGCTCGCACGAGTTGAACCAACCCGGCTGTTATCGTGACGTTAAAGACACCACCGTTACGGCAATGTTCAAGACGGATAACGATACGCTGGCTAAGCTCGATGCCGAGTTGGCAGCAAGCACCTGGGGAGCAACTTATTTGGTGGCATGGACCACCACGCCTTGGACACTTCCATCTAATACAGCACTCTGCGTAGGGCCGAAGTTTGACTATGTTTCGGTACGCACTTACAATCCTTACACGGCAGAGAAAATCAACATCATCATAGCAGCCGATCGCTTGAATGCCTACTTGCCGGCGAAAGGACAGGTGTCTCCAGGTGATGAAATGCCCCTATATAATAAAGGTGAGAAGGTAGTTCCTTATCAAGTGCTTCGACATTATAAAGGAAGTGACCTGGAAGGCTTGCGTTACGAGCAACTGATGCCATGGGTGAAACCCGCTGAGAAAGTGGACGCCAATGCGGCTCCGTTTGTTCAGCAATACGCAAAGGCGCATCCCGAGAACGTGTTCCTGGGCGAAAATGGCAAAGACCAGTTTGTAGAGATGGCGAATGAAGCTTTCAGAGTGATTCTTGGCGACTACGTTACTACAGACGATGGTACAGGCATTGTGCATATTGCACCAACCTTCGGTGCTGATGATGCCAAGGTGGCAAAGGATGCACGGATACCAGGTTTGTATTTAATCAACAAAAAAGGCGAAACTCGCCCCATGGTTGACCTGCAAGGAAAATATTATCTCGTTGCAGAACTTGATGCAAACTTCGTGGAAAAATGTGTGGCCACAGAAGCGTATGCACATCACGCCGGCGACTATGTGAAGAACTCGTATAATCCCAAGTTCAATCCCAATGGGGTGTGGGATGTGGAAGCTTCTGAAAAAGCTGATGACCTGAACGTCATCATGGTCATGGAGATGAAGATGGAAGGGACGGCATTCAAAATAGAGAAACATGTACACAGCTATCCACACTGCTGGAGAACAGACAAGCCCATCTTGTACTATCCGCTGGATAGCTGGTTCATCAAGGACACAGCCAAGAAAGAACGGATGGTAGAACTGAACAATACCATCAACTGGCAACCAGCGTCTACGGGTTCTGGTCGCTTTGGCAATTGGCTTGAAAACTTGAATGATTGGAACCTAAGCCGCAGTCGTTTTTGGGGAACACCCTTACCCATCTGGCGCGATGAGAACAAAGGCGAGAAATGCATTGGCAGCTTGGCCGAACTATATAATGAGCTGGAAAAGAGTGTGGCAGCCGGTTACATGAAGTCGAACCCATTGAAGGATCAAGGATTTGTACCCGGTGACTATTCGCAAGCCAATTATGACAAGATAGACTTGCACCGCCCATACGTGGACAATATCGTGTTGGTAAACGAACAGGGAGAACCCATGTATCGTGAAAGCGACTTGATTGACGTTTGGTTTGACAGTGGCTCGATGCCCTACGCGCAACAGCACTATCCTTTTGAAGGCGACATGGCCGAGGGCAAAACCATGCGAGATGCACAGGATAGGGTAGTGACCGGAGAAGATGCCCGTAAGGCAATGGTTGAAAGTGCATATCATGGTACGCCTATTCCACCCGCATTCTTCCCAGCCGACTTTATCAATGAAGGCGTGGATCAGACGCGTGGCTGGTTCTTTACCCTGCACGCCATCGCAACGATGGTTTTCGATTCAGTAGCTTTCAAAAATGTTATATCTACAGGATTGGTTCTCGATGCCAAGGGCAACAAAATGAGTAAGCACCTGGGCAATGTCAAGAATCCATTCGACATGATTGAGAAGTATGGAGCTGATGCAGTGCGTTTTTACATGATGACCAACTCGGCTCCATGGGATAACTTGAAGTTTGATGAAGAAGGTGTTGACGAGGTGCGTCGCAAATTCTTCGGCACTTTATATAATACTTATTCATTCTTCGCCTTGTATGCCAACGTGGATGGTTTTGATCCAGTCACGACACAGCCAAACAGGGATCAAGCACCCGAGATTGACTTGTGGATTATCTCGAAACTCAATTCCTTGATTAAAAACGTTGAGACCGCATTGAACGGGTATGACCCTACTCGTGCAGGCAGAATGATTGATAGTTTTGTCAATGACGACCTAAGCAACTGGTATGTTCGTCTTAACAGAAAACGTTTCTGGGGAAAAGAGATGAGTGCCGACAAACGTTCAGCATACCATACCCTGTATACCTGTTTGATGACCGTCAGCAAGTTGCTGGCTCCTTTCGCTCCGTTCTACGCCGATCAGTTATATCTTGATTTGGGAGGTAAAGCGGAGAGTGTGCACTTGGAACCTTTCCCTGTTGCAGATGAACAATTGGTCAATGAAGACCTGGAAGCACGCATGGACTTGGCACAGAAAGTCACGAGCATGGTGTTGGCGTTGCGTCGCAAAGTGAACATTAAGGTACGTCAACCGTTAAAGCAGGTGATGATTCCTGCCATCGATGACGAACAAAAACGTCGAATCAATGCGATGGCAGATTTGATTAAGCGAGAGGTCAACGTAAAGGAACTGAACTTCATGGAGGGTGAAGGTTTGCTGGTGAAGAAAGTTAAGTGCAACTTCAGAACCATGGGCAAGAAGTTTGGAAAGCTTATGAAGGGGGTTGCTAACTTTATGAACAATGTTACCCAAGAGCAAATCGCATCTCTGGAGCATGACGGCAGCATCAGCTTTACCGTTAACGGTGAGGAAGTAACGGTTGAAAGAGATGATGTTGAAATCGTCAATGAGGATATTCCAGGCTGGTTGGTGTCCAACGAGGGCAATCTGACCGTAGCCTTGGAAGTTGAATTGACGGATGACCTGAAGAAAGAAGGCATGGCACGAGAACTCATCAATCGCATTCAGAATCTACGCAAGGAAAGTGATTTTGAAATTACCGACCGAATTAACGTGACTGTTTCTCCCAATGAACATACCGACGAAGCTATACAGGCATTTAGCGATTACATCAAAAGTCAGGTATTGGCAGACAACGTCGTCATTGGATCGAATGATGGAGTAGAGGTTGACTTTGACGATTTCAAACTTCATATTTTAGTAAAAAAAGTATAGTTTCATAACAACAAGTACGGTAAGGAGCGCAGGTTAGTAAGTTTCTGGCTGTACGTTTGAATTCATTTTATATGGAAGAGAAGAAAAGGTATAGCGACGAAGAACTGGAAGAGTTTCGCGCTATCATACATGAAAAATTGAGTTTGGCCCGCAGAGATTACACAAGCATGATGAAACAAATCATGAATTCGGACGGTAATGACATCGATGATACGTCACCTACCTATAAAGCTCTTGAAGAGGGTAGTGCCACACAAACCAAAGAAGAATTGGTACAGATGGCTAACCGACAGCAGAAGTTCATCCAAGGTTTGGAAGCTGCATTGGTGCGAATCAACAACAAAACGTACGGTATTGATCGGATGACGGGTGAATTGATTCCGAAAGAAAGATTGAAAGCTGTGCCGCATGCCACTTTGAGTGTGGCATCAAAGAAAGCACGAAACCATTAATGCAGGCTGGCATTCTGCGTATCGTAATCAGAAGTTGATGAAGAGATATATTACAGACGGAAAATTAGCGATAATCATAGTTGTGGCCATTTTGGTGATTGATCAGATTATCAAGATTTTGGTCAAGACCAACATGGCCTTGGATGACTCTATTCACATAGCCGATTGGTTCTACATCCGGTTCATCGAGAATAATGGAATGGCATACGGTATGACCTTTTTCAACAAACTGACGTTGAGCCTTTTCAGGTTAGTAGCCATCTCGGTGATTTCGTACTATGTGTATAAATTGGTGAAGCGTCCACAACCTAGAGGTTACATCATCTGTCTGTCCATGATTCTTGCTGGTGCGATGGGGAATATCATCGACTCTATGTTTTATGGCTTGATATTTTCTCCATCCACTCCTTATGATATCGCAGAGTTTGTGCCATTCGGTTCTGGCTATGCATCATTCTTACATGGTAAGGTGGTAGACATGTTCTATTTCCCCATCATTGAAACAACATGGCCACAATGGGTGCCACACTTTGGCGGGAAAGAGTTTATCTTCTTTTCACCTATATTCAATTTCGCAGATGCATGCATCAGCGTTGGCGTAGTTCTTTTGCTGCTTTTCTACCGGAAAGAATTGGAGCTCATTGGAGCTACCATGAAGGGAGAGGACAAAAATGTGGAATCGCATGAGTGATCAATCGTCTAAATACTATTTGCTCTTTGCTTTCTTCTTGCTGGCAATGGTTTCGTGCACTCCCTCGGTGCCTGACCGTTACATCCAGCCAGACAAAATGGAAGACATCTTGTACGATTACCACATTGCCGATGCCATGTATCAATCGAATAGCGGCGACGCAACAACCATGATTGCCTACAAAACCGCCGTACTGAAAAAGAATGGTGTGTCAGAAGCTGAGTTTGACAGTTCGATGGTTTACTACACAAGGCACACAAGATTGTTACAGAAAATATATGAATCTCTCTCAACAAGGCTGAGCAAGGAAGCATTGGCACTGGGAGCATCTGCAAGTGAGATTAATCAATATAGCTTGAATTCGGCAAATGGAGATACAACCAATGTGTGGACGGGGGAGCGATCGATTGTATTTTCGCCTTACAGACCTTTTAATCTGAGCTCCTTCACGTTGAAGACGGACACGACCTATAAGGCTGGCGACAATTTGTGGCTTAACTTTGATACACAGTTTATTTATCAAGAAGGTTCACGAGAAGCTGTAGCGATGTTGGCCGTTACGTTCAACAATGACAGCGTCAGTTCACAAAACGTATATGTATCGACACCAAATCATTATACACTTCAAATATCAGATAACAATCACGTCGGTATTAAGGAAATCAAGGGATATTTCATACTTAATAAAGGAAATTCGTCTGATGCGTATAGCACAACGTTTAAGCTGATGATAATCTCAAATATCAGTTTGATTAGAATCCATGCGCCCAAACCGAAGCGCACAGGAGAAGCACCTGCTGACTCTACATCTTCTGACGCGAGACACAAAGGCGGAAATGATTCGCTGAAATCAGCGGTTCAAACATCGGCATCATCACAAAGAATGCAAAATGTCAATGAAAAAGTACCAGTATCAGCTGCAATAAGATAGGCTTTTTTATAAACACTATTATACCTTATATGATTATGATGAGATTTATTTTTACCAAGAGTGAGCATAACGTTGATTCGCTATGTACCAAAGTATTTTTCATGACGGTTTGTGCACTTGTCCTCAACCTGCAGAACGTTTTGGGCTGCACGAACTTTATTGTCGGAAAGAAGGCTTCTGCAGATGGCTCAGTTATCTGTTCATACAACGCAGATGATTATGGGTTGTTTATTGGCTTGTGCCATTTCCCCGCAGGTAAACATCAACCTGGCACGATGCGTGATATCTACGATTGGGATAATAACGAGTATCATGGCCAAATTCCGGAAGCGGCTGAAACCTATAACGTCATTGGCAATATCAATGAATACCAAGTGACAATCGGAGAAACCACTTATGGTGGAAGGGAAGAAATGGTTGACTCAACTGGTATAATCGACTATGGTTCACTGATATACATCGCGTTGCAACGGTCAAAAACAGCGCGGGAAGCAATCAAGGTGATGACTACTTTGACCAACCAATATGGATATAACAGTGAAGGTGAGACTTTTACCATTTGTGATCCCAATGAAGCTTGGATCATGGAAATGATGGGGAAGGGACCTGGTAGTAAAGGCACCGTATGGGTGGCCATGCGTATTCCTGATGACGCTATATGTGGACATGCAAACCAAAGTCGCATCTCGAAGTTCAACATGAAGGACAAGAAGAACGTCATGTATGCGAAAGACGTTGTTAAATTTGCAAGGGAGAAAGGTTGGTATTCAGGTAAAGACGCAGACTTTTCGTGGAAGGATGTTTATGCGAAACCTGATTTTTCTGGTAGAAGGTTCTGTCGCGTATGGAGTTTCTTCAATCATTTCCAAGATATGACTCGCTATTTGCCATGGGCAATGGGCAAAGATCCAAATGCAGAAGACATGCCTCTGTGGATTTATCCGAAGAAGAAAGTGAGCGTACAAGATATCCAGACATGCATGCGCGATCATTACGAAGGTACACCACTTGCTTTGGACAGCGTGGATATTGGCGGTGGAATTTGGCAGATGCCATAC
>URFI01000059.1 GCA_900547085.1 uncultured Prevotella sp. | reverse complement strand
CAATAGCACAAAGGCTGCTCGCCCGTGATGTGACAATTCACCAGTTTGAGATTCTTAGAGTGCCATCCGAGGAACTCTCCATTCAGCTCCGAATCGTACACCGTGACGTTCTCGGTCTCCCAGAACGAATCTTTGGTGGTGATCTTGGCATTGCGTATCACGGCATCCTTCACATATTGAAATACGTATTTGCTGTCACTTTCCAATCCGTCTACATCCACATGGTTGCAGAACATGAACGGATAGGTGCCGTCGTGCAGCTTCACGTTGCGCAGGGTAAGGTGATCTACCTTCCAGAAAGTCTCGTCGGCATCGTTGATTTGCACGTTAACAAGCTTCAGACCGTTCATTTCACGAAACAGTTTGGGTGCGTCAATGATGGTGTCGCTCATCACCATATCGTTGGAATACCATATCGCCGAGCGCGATCCGGTCTCAAAATAGCAGTTGGTAATCACCGAGTGATCCACATGCCACCATGGATATTTGCCGATAAACCGGCAGTGGTCGGCCTCAATGTTGTGGCATTTCTTGATTCCCGACTCGCCCTCTGTAATTGTAACATCCTCCAGTCGCGTGTCGTGAATGCCGAAGAGCGGTCGTTCTCCTCCAAACTCTTTACCTTTTATCAATTCCATTTTCATCTATCATGTTTAGTTTCAAGTGCAAAGGTACTAATATTAAGCCGAATAGCTCCTGCACTCCTACTGTTTTCTTCCCGTGCGTGTTCGTCAGCCGAGATACAAATAAAAAGAAGGATGCAGCATCTTCTGGGCTGCATCCTTCTGTGATAAGCGTTTGCCTGTTTGTTCAGACAACAGCGTTTAAAGATTCGGGTTGATGCTCGACCATTCCGAGATAGCCGGAACGATGTTCAGTGTTACCAACTCGTCGCGCATCTTGCACAGGTGCTCATAGCTGGCATCCAGCTTAGCGTTCTCCTCATCTGTGCCCTGTGGAACCTCATAATGGGCGCCCGTCTTGTCGAGCGTTGTCTTCATGGCCATCATGATATGGTCATACTTGTCAGTGCTTACATAGGTGCCGACGGGGAAACGGAACGGCTCGCCGCCCATCACCGAGCGAATCATCTCTACCGACAGGTAGGCTGGGCTCTGGAAAGAAGAGCGTCCGCGAAGCTCAATAATCTTGGCACCACCTTTGGTCACGTCCTTCTTCATCTGCTCCCACTCCTCGTTGGTGAACTCGGGTGTGCCGATAATCTCTGTCAGGGGCTTGCCTGAAATGGTAACATGACTGCCGTAAACGGCCATCTGCTCGCCGTGCCCACCATAGGTAGCGGCACCCTTCACCTCTGTTTGCATCACGTTGAACTTCTTTGCCAGTGCGCTCTGCAGGCGGGTAGAGTCAAGAGCTGCCAAGGTTGTAACCTGTGAAGGTTTCAAACCTGAATAAAGAAGCGTTACCAAACCGGTGAGGTCAGCCGGGTTGAAAATAATCACAACATGCTTCACATCGGGGCAGTACTTCTTGATATCCTTGCCCAAACCCTCTGCAATCTCGCAGTTACCTTTGAGCAAATCCTCACGTGTCATGCCTGCCTTGCGGGGAGCACCACCTGAAGAGATGATGTACTTGGCATCGGTGAAAGCCTCTTTAACGTCTGTTGTCGCAACGATGTTCACTGCATCGAAGCCACTCTGGCGCATCTCTTCTGCCACGCCTTCGGGTGAGAATACGTCATAAAGACAGATGTTGTTTGTAAGACCCATAGACAATGCTGTCTGAACCATGTTGGAACCAATCATTCCGGCTGCGCCGACGATGGTCAATTTTTCGTTTGTCAAAAATGCCATAATTTAATTTGAATATTTATAAATGTTACTATATATGTCCTATTGCTTGTGACCACAAAGTTAATAAAAAGTAGGAACATACTGGTCTTTAATTGCTTTTTAATTTGTTATTTATTCTAAAACTGGCTTTGTTTGTCATCCGTGCTTGACAATTTGAAGAATTTTATTTGTCGCTGTGCCAGCAAAAAACTATCTTTGCGATAGAATAAACAAAACAGAATGACTATGAAAACAGAGATTGCAGACCGACTTTCAGCGTTGCGAGAGGTGATGAAACGTGAGCGACTGGCCGCGTTTATCTTTCCAAGTACCGACCCCCATAACAGCGAGTATGTGCCCGATCATTGGAAAGGGCGTGAGTGGATATCAGGTTTTGATGGCTCGGCAGGCGTGGCAGTCGTCACAATGAACCATGCTGCGCTGTGGACCGATTCGCGCTACTTCATCGCTGCGGCCAACCAACTGGCCGGAACCGAGTTCCAATTGATGAAGCAGGGCTTGCCCGAAACGCCCACCATAGCCGATTGGCTGGGTACCGAACTCCAGCAAAGCGACAGTACCGAAATCGGTATGGACGGTCAGGTGAACGCTCACCAATTTGTGATGCAGATGATACAGGACATGCGCGAGCGGGGCGGCATCACTATTCGGACGAATCTGGACCCACTGGCAATCATCTGGAAAGACCGTCCCAGCATCCCGAAAGACACGGTGCAGATTCAGCCCTTGCGGTATGCAGGCGAACGAACAGCTGACAAACTGACCCGCATTCGTCAGGCCCTGCGCCGACAACATGCTGATGGCACTCTGGTTTCTGCCCTCGATGACATTGCCTGGACACTGAACCTGCGCGGCACCGACGTGCATTGCAACCCCGTGTTCGTGGCCTACCTGCTGATTAGTACCACGAAAGCCACCCTATGCATCGACCCCGACAAGCTCACGCCCGACGTGAAAGCGTACCTGAAAGGTGAGGGTGTGGAGGTGAGCCGTTATGACCAGATCAAGGATGATCTGGCTGGCTATGGCGAATATAACATCGCATTGGATCCGCAGCAGATTAACCATCATCTTTTTGAAGGGGTGAGCGGCCCCAAAATTCTTCCTCTTACCAGTCCCATCCCCCTGTTGAAAGCAGTGAAAAACCAAGCCGAAATTGCCGGCTTTCGTGCCGCCATGGTGCGTGATGGCGTGGCGATGGTGAAATTCCTGCGATGGCTCAAGCCGGCCGTTGAGGCTGGTGGACAGACTGAGATGTCGCTTGATGAGAAGCTAACCGCTTTGCGTTCCGAGCAAGACCTGTTCAGGGGCGTGTCTTTCGATACCATCGTGGGCTACGAGGAGCATGGAGCCATCGTACATTATGAGGCCACACCCGCTACCGACGCGCCCATAGAGCCGCGGGGATTGGTGCTGATAGACAGCGGCGGGCAGTACCAAGACGGCACCACCGACATCACCCGAACCATCGCCTTGGGTGAGCTGACCGACGAACAGCGCCGCGTGTACACGCTGGTGTTGCGGGGACACATCCAACTGGAGCTGTGCAAATTCCCGTCGGGGGCGTGTGGCTCGCAGCTCGATGCATTGGCACGGCAGCCCATGTGGCGCGAAGGCATGAACTTCATGCATGGCACTGGACATGGCGTGGGCAGCTATCTCAACGTGCATGAGGGCCCTCACCAGATTCGTATGGAATGGCGACCGGCTCCCTTGCTCGCCGGCATGACCGTTACCGATGAGCCGGGCATCTATATGGAGGGCAAATTTGGCGTGCGAATAGAGAACACGCTGCTCGTCACCCCCTTCAAGGAAACCGAGTTTGGCACGTTCCTACAATTCGAATCGCTCACGCTGGCACCCATCGACACCACGCCCATTCTCATGGACATGTTGCTCGAGGAGGAGAAGACATGGCTCAATGCCTATCATGCCAAGGTGTACCGGCAGCTCTCACCCCATCTCTCGGATGAGGAGAACGAGTGGCTGGCCAAGGCAACGCAAGCAATCTGAAGCCCGAAGAAACACCGCTCTTTTGTCAATTTTGATTCCCTAAAAAAGGGTATGTCAAAAAGTTGATTCTAGAAAAAATAAGCCCTGTTTTGGCTCAAAATATGTGCTGTTTTCTGTTTTCCAGCATCGTTTTTTGGCAATAGCCATGCTTTCGACTGCGAAAGGCATTGAGTTTGGTCTTCAAACTCGATGCCTTTCCTGTCTTAACCCATCGTTCTATAAGCCCAAAAGCATGTCTTTTCGCCCCTGTTTGTACACCCGTTTTTCGTAAATCGTTGACTATCAATATAGTCATATTTTCAATATTTGCAGCCAACTTCCCTGTCACTCGCAAATAAACGAGTATTTCAGCGGTATTTGTAAAGATTATTCTTATCCCGAAAGTCGTTCGCTTATTGAGGACGTGACACATTTAGAATGCCATTTTTTTGCACAACCATTCGACTTTTTGCCATATTTTTTGTATATTTGCATAACAGCCTAAAGTGTGAAATGTAGGTAGCTGTTGTCGCTACTCATGTTTTAGGCACCTAAAACAGAGGAATATGAAGCGGAAAAAATTGTTTATCGTGTCGAATCGTTTGCCCGTGAAGGCAAAGGAAACCAGTGAAGGACATTTTGAATTTGAACGTAGTGAAGGTGGCTTGGCAACGGGCTTGAACTCATTGCAAACATCCTATGAACAGCATTGGATAGGATGGCCGGGCGTTTGTTTGAAGCGGAAGGCCGATGAGAGGAAAATCAAGGAAGAGTTGGAGCAATTCAATTATCACCCGGTGTTCTTGAGTGCAACCCAATACAATAATTATTATGAGGGCTACAGCAACAGTACCATCTGGCCGCTGTGCCACTATTTCTATGAGTTCTCCAAATATCGTAGAGGTTTTTGGCAGGCCTACCAGGACGTGAACAGACTGTTCTGCAAGGAGGTGCTCAAACATATTGATGACGATAGCATGATATGGGTGCAGGATTACCAGCTGATGTTGTTGCCTGGGATGTTGCGTGACGGGAAGGCATCGTTGAAGATAGGCTATTTTCATCATATTCCGTTCCCCTCGTACGAGTTATTTAGAGTGCTGCCCGAGCGTCGTAACTTGTTGAGAGGACTGCTGGGTGCCGACTTCATTGCTTTCCATACCCACGACTATATGCGACATTTCATCAGTGCCGTGGAGCGTACCTTGCATCTTGAGTTCAAGTTAAACGAGGTCATGGTAGACGGACGTGCTGTGCATGTAGATGCCTTACCAATGGGAATCAACTACGAGTTGTATCATGAAGCTCCAAAGAAGCGCCCTGTGAAGGATGCCATAAAACGTATGAAGAGTCAGTTTGGTAAACACAAAATCATTTTATCCGTAGACCGATTGGATTACAGCAAAGGCATCTTGCATCGGCTGGTGGGGTTTGAAACGTTCTTGGAAAAGCATCCTGAGTATCAAAATAAGGTGACGCTGGCCATGATTATTGTGCCCTCGCGCGACAAAGTGAGCAGTTATGCTGAGATGAAACGGCGCATCGATGAGCGCATTGGTGCCATCAATGGCAAATATGCAGGCATCGGTTGGACACCAGTATGTTATTACTATCACCCTTTTCCTTTCGAAGATTTGGTGGCGATGTACAAGTTGGCTGATGTCGCTTTGGTCACTCCGCTGCGTGATGGTATGAACTTGGTGGCTAAGGAGTATGTCGCAACGAAAGACAATGACCTTGGTGTATTGATATTGAGCGAGATGGCCGGTGCGTCTTCAGAACTTTCGGATGCCATCCAAATCAACCCAAATGATACCGACCAGATTAGCATGGCCATCTGCGAGGCGCTGGAAATGCCTGAAGAGGAGCAGAAAGAACGATTGCAGAGCATGCAAGACATTGTTGGTAAGCAGAGTGTTAAGAAATGGGCAGGCGACTTTGTAGATGCGTGGAAAGAAGTTATTGAGCGCAATGAAACGCTCATCTCTAAGAAAGTATTCTCGGACATCAAGCAAAAGTACAATGCCAGCAAACATAGACTCATCATGTTGGACTATGACGGTACATTGGCTGCTTTCCGTAGAGATCCTGAAAAAGCATCTCCCACCACCGAGGTGAAGAACATGTTGCGGAAACTGTGTGATGACGAACGCAATACGGTGGTCATCAACAGTGGTCGCGACCACCGTACACTTGATAAGTGGTTGGGCGACTTGCCGCTGTCGTTTGCGGCCGAGCATGGTGCGTTCTATAAGGAAAACGGCGTGTGGCACGAGAATGTGGAGCCACAGGCGTGGGACGAACGGCTCATGAACATCCTTCGAGAATTTGAGGACAAAACACCTAACTCGCGTCTGGAAGTTAAAGCTACGGCCGTGGCATGGCATTATCGTAAGGTGGACAACTGGATAGGGATGTTTAGGGCGCAACAGTTGATGCATGCCTTGATACCTATATGCTCTCAAAACAACCTTCAGATTATGCGAGGCAACAAGATTGTGGAAGTAAAGCCTACCGAATATTCAAAAGGCTCGGAAGTACAACGTATCTTGAATCAACGTTCTTATGATTTCATCTTAGCCATTGGTGATGACGTGACCGATGAGGACATGTTCAGGGCTTTGCCGGAAGAAGCGGTGACCATCAAGGTGGGTTATGCTTGTGATGATGCCCGTTATAATCTGTTGGAACAGAAAGACGTACTGCCTTTCTTGAACAATTTGCAGTCGTGAGCAAAAAGCATGTGCTAAACGTGACATTTATTAACTCAAATATAAAAAGCAGTCAATGCTGGGTTTAAAACTAACTTGACTGTTGAAACATCATCTAAATCAAACAGACAATCAATCAAAATATGAAATTAAACTACGGCGTGATAGGCAACAGTTGTACGGCGGCATTGGTCTCTGACCGTGCCTCTATAGACTGGCTTTGTATGCCTAATTTTGACTCTCCTTCGGTCTTTGCATCTTTGTTGGATCAAGAAAAGGGAGGGTCGTTTGGCTTCGAAGTAGGAGAAGAGTACGAAGTGACACAGGCCTATATACCGCATACCAATATATTATCAACGACATTCACCTCGGAAGAAGGTGCTTTTGCTGTCGTTGATTTCATGCCTTGTTACCGAAAGGATCATAGTGATGAAAACTACAACCCGGCTGAGGTGTATCGGTATATCCGGCTGCTCAGCGGGCATCCAAAGTTTGCTGTCAACTATCAACCCCGTCCAGATTATGCCCGTGGTAAGACTATCTATAACATGACGGAGCAATATATCGAATCAATGTCGTCATCCAACAGCAAAGATCGACAGTACCTGTATTCTTCCCTCCCGTTGCAGGATGTCTTGGATGGAGTTGTCTTCGAACTTGAAAAAGATGAATTCTTCTTGTTGGCATCCAATGAGAAGGTGGTTAAGATAGATCTTGAACGGGAGAAGATGGATTATTGTCGGACGTTGGTCTATTGGTTGAACTGGTCGAACATGACAAAGAAGTTCACCCACTATAACGATGTCATCGAGCGAAGTTTCTTAACCCTAAAACTGTTGTCCTTTTACAACGGAGCTGTGTTGGCCGCTTTGACCACCAGTCTACCCGAAACGCCTGGAGAGGTGCGCAATTGGGATTACCGCTTCGATGACCATTGAGACGCATATCAACTTGGGACATACCCGTTCTGCAAAGCGCTTCATGCGGTTCGTGGAGTCTACCTTCGTGGGCAATCATAACGGTTTTCAAATCATGTATGGCATCAGAGGAGAACGCGACTTGGTAGAAGAACATCTGGACCAATTCTCCGGATACCTCAATTCAAAGCCCGTTCGAATCGGTAACGCGGCCTATCATCAGAAGCAAAACGACTCATTTGGCTACCTCATGAATCTGATTTACCAGTATTTCAGTCTGATACCCGGTTCGTTAGACGATGTGGAGAATCTCTGGGACATGGTGAAAAACATCATGCGAACAGTCATAGACGACTGGCGTAAACCCGATAAGGGTATCTGGGAGATTCGTGGCGAGGCTCAGCACTTTGTTTCTTCAAAGGTAATGTGCTGGGTGGCATTAGACCGTGGGGTGCGAATTGCCTCGCTCTTGGAGAAGTACGACTACGCAAAACGCTGGCGTGAAGAGGCCGATAAGGTGAAAGAAGACGTGTGGGCGAACGGCTGGAATGAGCAGTTGCAGAGCTTTACGCAAGCCTATGGCAGCACCTCGCTCGACTCTTCATTGCTGCTCATGGAGCATTATGGCTTTATCAATGCCGACGACATCTATTTCCATAAAACGGTGAAAGCCATCAAGAAGGCACTCTTCCACAATGGCTTGATGTACCGATACAACGTGGAAGACGATTTCGGACAACCCAAGTCGGCCTTTACCATCTGCACGTTTTGGCTGATTCGGGCTTTGTTCGTCACGGGTGAGAAGGAGGAAGCTCGCAGCTTGTTCGACGAGTTGCTTACTTATTCGAACCATCTGGGGCTGTTCAGCGAGGATCTGGATTTTGAAACCAAAGAGCAACTTGGTAATTTTCCGCAGGCTTACTCACATTTAGCGCTGATTAACACCGCACTGCTTTTTACCGAAGAAGTGAAAAGCATGCACCTATAGTATAAACTTTAAAAACGAAAAACGAGATGAAACGAATGACAATGTACGCCGTGGGCATGGCTCTGATGGGCCTCTCACTGGTTTCATGTAGCACCAGTTCTGGAGAAAAGCAAAATACAGTTGCCGTCATGGGGACGGGAACCGTAAAGGCACAGCCCGACATGGCGCAGATTAATGTCAGCTTCGCCCATACGGCACCAACCACCCAAGAAGCAAAGAAGTTGGCTGATCAGACACTGAAAGCAATAACCAAAATCTTGCAGGAGGAGAAAATTGACATTAAAAACCTGAAGACAACCGCCCTCAGTTATCAAGCTGACTATGAGTACAGAAACGGTCGGCGTGTACGTTTGGGACAGAGCGCACAGCAAAACGTCGAGATTACCGTCAGGAATATTGTCAAAGATGGCGGACGCCTTTCTACGTTGTTGGATAAGTTGGCTGCCATCAGCAATGTGGAAATCAATGACATCAGCTTTGACATCGACCAGAAAACAGATTTGTTCAAGAAAAGTCGGGAACTGGCTTATCGCAAAGCGCATGAAAAGGCCGAACAGTATGCGGCATTGTGTGGCAGGAAGTTGGGCAAGGTGGTTACCATTATTGAAAATAGCGGAGGTGACGTTTCGTCTGCCTTGTTGAGTAATCGTGCAAAACTTGAGTACAAATCAAACGACATGGCGACAGTTCCAACCGGTCAAAACGAAATCAGCACAGATGTACAGGTGGTCTTCTCATTGAAATAGTGAGGTGACTTGTGAATAGAAAGAAAAGAAAACAGCTAGCGCAAAAAATAAATAAAAAAGAATGCAAATTTAAAAAAAATAGTATATTTGCAAAGAAAATGTTTACAAACACTTGATTGCGGAGGCGGTTTTTCTTCCAAGTGTTTATCATTTATAAAGAAAGGAATGGTTAGGAAGAACCTTCAAAACAATAAAATGAAAGTGAGGCCTATATGAAAAAGCACATTTTTATGTATTTATTAGCGGTGGTAACCCTCTTATGTGGATGTACGCAAGAACAAATGGATTCGCTTCCTACAAGCGATTTAAATCAGGCGGCTAATTCCCAAGGAGATCTTTCGAACATGGTCGTATTAGTAGTCAATCAGCTTACGTCCTCCAATGAGCGGGTAGGGTATGTAATGTATGATACCCAAGAAAACAAATATTCATCATTGACGGAGGATGAATACGATTTGCTTTGGACTTGCGCAAACATTGTTGCAAACGGTGATGCTGACATGCAAACACGTGGTGGCGCAGCTTCTCCGAGGTGGCACAGTGCGGGACAAGGTAGTAGTGCTTTGGACGCCATCAGTATAGCTAATAATTTAAAGTCAAGAATCCCAAAAGGACATAATTTCGAAATCAAAGTGGTATATGCTTCAGATAAAAAACACTTTACCGTTTATTGGCGCCTGATTTAGACAACATGAATGATGTCAATTGGAAAAAAATGAATCTACCAACTTGACTCTTTCATTTAAGGGCAATATTGTTTCAACAACGAATGAAAGCCAATGAAACGAATAAACCAAACAAGACAATGAACGCAAGCGTTCTGCGAATGAAGTAAATATGTCGACATAAACATGTTGTGCGTCTTTGTTAAATTCACTTTCATTCGGAGAACGCCAGCGTACATTAATTCCGATAATCTGATTCGCTTTCATTGGTTTTATTTGTTGCTGAAACAAAAGAGCATGATAGTATTTGACAGCAAACGACCTTTTTTATGGAAGAGCCGAGTCTATGCAAATTAAAATGTAATCTAAAAACTTTGCTGTTTGATAAATAAGTTGTAATTTTGCACCCGCATTTGGTGGCGCGATGTCACCATGCAACATAATAAACTATAAACAATTAAAAAGAACAACATGATTATCGTACCAGTAAAAGATGGTGAAAACATTGAAAGGGCTCTAAAAAAATTCAAGAGAAAATTCGATAAAACCGGTGTGTCTAAAGAGTTGCGTGCTCGTCAGCAGTACAACAAGCCGTCGGTTTTGAAGCGCCTGAAGATGGAACGTGCCATCTACATACAGAAGTTGCGCGACGCAGAAGAGTAAAATCTTCTAAAAAATTTGGTAGTTTAAATTAATTTCCTTATTTTCGTTGCAGAATCTGTTGCTGTTTTCTGTGAGAGGACATACATTGTTTCGGGAGAATGAAGCTTCAGATGCAATACTTCAACGGAAGGCGTCATGATAGAAGAGTTTTTGAACTACCTGAGATTTGAGAAAAATCGCTCAGAACTTACAGCTAAAAGCTACGGCGATGACCTGAGGGCCTTTGAACGCTATTTTCAAGGCTTAGGGGATCAAATCACATGGGAGTCGGTAGACTCGGATATCATCCGCGGTTGGATGGAGGATATGATGGATCGTGGGAACAGTGCCACTTCAATTTGCAGAAGATTGAGTGCATTGCGTTCCCTCTATCGCTATTCTCTTTCTCGGGGCTTGGTTCAGGTCAATCCCACCCTGCGTATAGAACGTCCCAAGATGGGTAAACCCTTACCGCAGTTTTTGAAAGAATCAGAAATGGATGAGCTGCTGGATGCCAGCACATGGGATACCAGCTATCAAGATGCGCTCGCGCGTACCATTATTATTACTTTTTATGAAACTGGTATGCGG
>URFI01000058.1 GCA_900547085.1 uncultured Prevotella sp. | reverse complement strand
CTCTTGTTCCCTCACTATAGATGTTGATGTCCTGATGACGGAATTGATAGGATACGTTAACTTTTCCCCAAGAGCTGGGATACAGCGCAAAGTCGGCTTTGGCCATGGTGCGTTTGCCCAGTCGCAGGGTAAAGTTGGCTGCCATGGGAATGGCCTTGCTTCGCACAAACAGCCCCAGGTTGGCCTGTAAGGCCACCAGCTCTTCCGTGTCAAACCGCAGTCCCAGACTTGCCTTGGCATCTTTCTGTCCCTTGGAGGCGATGTGCAGACGCTCGCCATTTTCCATTGGCGTGATGTAGCAGTCGGCATCGTTGTAGTACAGGTCGGCGCGCATCGTGTTGGCTATCTGGTCTAATAGGTTCACTTGTATGCTGTCACGCTTGTTCAGCTTGAACTTGTGTGCGATGTATCTTTGATCAGCTTCGTCAACATCCTCGTACACTATGTCGGCTATTTTCACCTTGTCGGGCTGGATCTCAACCTTGTTCTTGACCAGGTGTTCAGGTTTCTGTCCGGGTGCGATGCCCAATTCTTTTCTCAATTTCTCAAGCTTTGGCCATTGTTTCATGGCCGCTTCCTCGCCTCGCCTAATCAGGGTGTCGATGGCGGCGGTTGAGAATGAGGCCGCACCATAGCCTTTCGTATCGGTGCTGATGAGGATATCCGTCTTGGCAATGTTTTCATCATACTTATTCTTACAGTTGATGTCAACAATCTGTCCAATCACGCTGGCACCCTTGTCGAAGTCGCTTGCCGTCTTTGGAGGCTCCTGGACGGTGACGCCAATCACGATGTCGGCTCCCATCTTGCGCGCGATGTCTGCCGGGTAGTTGTTGCGTAGTCCGCCGTCAACCAGCACCATGTTGCCCTTCCTAATGGGCGTGAATGCCCCTGGGATTGACATGCTGGCGCGCATGGCCTCGGTGAGTGAACCTCGGTGGAAAACGTATTCGGTGTTGTCTATGATGTTGGTGGCAACGCATGCAAAGGGGATGGGCAGGTTGTTGAAATCAATGGAGTCGCGGTAGTTGAAGGCCAGCCGGGCAAACAGCTTTGAAAGATTCTTCCCTTGTATCAGACCTCCCTGACGTGTGCGCCTGTTTTTGCCAAGCCGGATGTCACGGCTCAGTATATAAGTATTTTCTTTTTTCCTTTTGTTCAGGTTGAGGTTTCTCACGTCAACCTTGTCCGACAGTACGAGTGACCAGTCTTGCAGCCTGACGATAGAGTCCATACAATGTGCATCGTAGCCTATGCAGTACAGCCCGCCGATGATACTTCCCATCGATGTTCCTGTCACGATGTCCACTGGAATGCCTGCTTCTTCTATCACCTTCAGTGCCCCGATGTGCGCCATGCCCTTGGCTCCGCCGCCACTCAGCACCACAGCCACCTTCTTGCGAGCGTGGAGGGGGTGGGCCTGTGCTACCAGACCGAAGAAGAGCAGCATACAGAGAATTAGTGATTTCCTCATAGCTGTATGTTTTTGGTGTTGTTTAATGGTTCGCAAAGCGTTGCTCGGCAAGGGCTTCGTACTTGGTTCCTGGTTGGCCATAGTTGGCGTAGGGATAGATGCTGATGCCACCACGAGGCGTGAAGAGGCCGGTTACCTGAATGTATTTGGGTTGCATCAGCTTGATGAGATCCTTCATGATGATGTTCACGCAGTCTTCATGAAAGTCGCCATGGTTGCGAAAAGAGAACAGGTACAGCTTCAGACTCTTGCTCTCCACCATGCGCTCGCCGGGGATGTAGGCGATGCGTATCTCGGCAAAGTCGGGCTGCCCGGTGATGGGACACAGCGATGTAAACTCGGGACAGTTGAACTGTACCCAATAAT
This sequence comes from uncultured Prevotella sp., assembly GCA_900547085.1. GTDB lineage: Bacteria > Bacteroidota > Bacteroidia > Bacteroidales > Bacteroidaceae > Prevotella. The sequence goes on along the minus strand of URFI01000058.1, from coordinate 9,257 downwards.
CGTTCATGGGATGCTTGTTCTGAAAGGTTTCCAACACCTCGGGTGCGTAGTCCATTTGATACTTGGTTTTCGCTCCCAAAGCCTTTAAGCCATCCTTTGTTCTTGTACTTTCCATAAGCCTATACCTTATTTATATTATATGTTGAAGATGCGCAGCACATTGTAGTCAATCCCTTCATCGTACACATCTTCACCCTCGTGTGCCTTCAATGAGTGGACAACACGGATGGTGACGGGCAATACCAGAATCTCGTAAGCAGTCTTGAACAAAACCTGCCAGAACATCAAGGGTAAGATTGCCGCAGTAGGTATCACCCCGAAAAAGGCCAAGGGGAAAAAGATAAGCGAGTCGACACTCTCACCAAAGATGGTACTCAGGATAGCGCGGGCAGAGAAATTCTTCCCTTGTGACGAGATTTTCATCTTGCTCATGACGTAAGCATTGACAAACGAACCGCACAAGAAGGCTATGAACGAGGCGAACGCAATGCGCGGTGCCAGTCCGAAAATGTCGTGGAAGCTCTGTCCTAACGTCCAATAGCTGGCTCCGGGAATCAAGTCGCACAATGCTGCCATCATCACAAAGAAGAAGTTCATGGCAAACCCTGTCCAGATGAGTAAGCGGGCTTTGCGATAACCCCACACCTCACACACGCAGTCGTTGATGATGTACGAGATGGGAAAAACGATGAGGCCGCCGGTCAACGAGATGGGACCCACGGCGATTTGCTTGGTTTCTAACACGTTTGCCGTAATCAGGCAAACACAAAAAAGGATGCTGAAAAGCATGAACAGCACACTAACGTGCTGAGTTTTTTGTTCCATTGTTCTTGTTTTTTAAGAGGTTTATCAAGCACTCTATGATGAATAAAAATGTAATGTCCAAATGTCTTGAGCGCCTAAATCGTCCTTTATCAGACCATCATCTGGTTCATTTGGAAACATTGAATTGTTGTTGAATTTTTGCAAAGTTACATAATTTTACCGATATCAAGCCGTTTTTCAAGAAAAAACGATTATTTTTGCTTCATATAAACAATTAAAATTGAACAAAATGAAAAAGTATTTATTCACAGCAGCAGTTGCTCTGTTGGCCACTGCCATGCAAGCCCAAAATGCGGAATATGTCATTACAGGAACTGCTCCGGCAGGCGCAAAGGTGGTTTATTATTATGATAATGGACAGTTCAGGAAAACTGACAGCGCAACGGTCAGCAACGGCAAATTTCAGCTCAATGGAACAAAACCGCTGAACACCTTCATCACTGTGGCAACCGATGCAAGCCATGGCATCACCGTCATCAATGACCGTACGCCCATCACGGTAAACTTGAACAACAAGAGCGTCACCGGATCGGCGCAGAACGTACAGTTTGTTGACCTGCAAAAGCAACAGAGCAAGCAGGATGAGAAAATGATGGACATCTACAAGAAATATCAAGAGATAGCCGCAGACAAGACCATTGAGGGGCAGACCAAGAAGGCTACCCTCGAGAAACAGATGGAACAATTGCAGGAACAACAGGTGCAAGACATCTTGAAGTTCACCAATACACACAAAACCAGTGTGGCTCCGGCATACTTCTTGGGACAGATGTTTTATTCGCTGCCATACAACGACCTGGTATCCATCCTCGACAATACCTGCGCTTATTACAACCATCCCATGATGGAAGGGGCTAAGCGACAGCTCGTTTCGCTGGGTAAGCGTCGGCCGGGCTTGCAATTTACCGACTTGGCTATGCACGATACACAGGGCAAACCTGCCAAACTGAGCCAATGGGTGGGCAAGGGTAACTATGTATTGGTTGACTTTTGGGCAAGCTGGTGTGGCCCATGCCGACAAGAAATGCCCAACGTGGTGGATGCCTACAAGCGTTATCATGAGGCAAAGGGATTCGACGTGGTGGGCGTGTCGTTCGACTCAAAAGCTGATGCCTGGAAGAAAGGCATCGCTGACTTGCAACTACCTTGGCACAACATCTCCGACTTGAAAGGCTGGAAGTGTGCTGCCGCTGAGATATATGGCGTCAATTCCATTCCGTCGAACATCCTGGTAGATCCATCTGGACAAATTGTTGCGCACGACTTGCGTGGTACCAAGCTGGCCGACAAGCTGAAGGAAATCTTCGGATACTAAAGTATCAATCTTTCAAGTATAGGGCATGATTCGTCGTGCCCTGCGCTTGTTAGAGGAAAAAGTGAAATGGGAAAGATGAAAGGAGAAAGACGCATAGCCTTCTCCTTTCATCTTTCCCATTTCATCTTTCTTCTTGATTAAATGATGCTGGTGCGCTTGGTGAACTCAATAATCTCGGGGATATAGCCAAAAGCCAAGCCGGTAACGGTGTCGGCACAACCATAGTAAACGGCTACGCGACCCGTGGAGGGGTCATGCACCTCTGCACAGGGGAAACAAACGTTAGGCACGTCGCCAGTCAGTTCATACTGTGTTTGTGGTGAGATGAGATATGGTCCCGAACGATAGATAGGTTTCCATGGCAGTTCTAGGTCGAGTAGGGCGGAGCCAAAGCTATACACATAGCCATTGCACGAGCGTAGCACACCATGGTAGAACATCAGCCAACCCTCGGATGTCTCAATGGGGATGGGGCCGGCGCCTATCTTCATGCACTGCCATGCACTTACCTCAAAGGCGGCAGGCGACATGACATGGCGATGCTTGCCCCAGTATACCAAGTCGGGAGATTCGCTGTAAAAGATGTCTCCGAAAGGAGTATGTCCCGTATCGCTCGGGCGACTGAGCATGGCGAAGTTGCCATTAATCTTCTTAGGGAACATCACACCGTTGCGGTTGTAGGGCAGAAAGGCATTCTCCAATTGGTGGAAGGTCTTGAAATCAAACGTGTATGCCACGCCAATGGTAGGTCCATGATAGCCGTTACACCAGGTTACGTAGTAACGGTCGTCAATAAAGCACACACGAGGGTCGTAACCATACACCCATTCACCAATCTCCTCGTTGTCACACTCAAAACGGAGTGGTTCTTCATTGATGTTCCATTTCACACCGTCGTCACTGAAACCGACGTGTAATACCATACGTCGGTTGGTGTCGTCGCAGCGGAACACGCCAGCGTAGCCGTCCTTGAAAGGTACTACAGCACTGTTGAAAATACTGTTGGAGGTGGGTAGCAAATTCCTTGGAATAATGGGATTCGCCGAGCAACGCCACATGACTTCTTTACAATCTGCCGCACGGTCTTCCCACGGCATGTTGGGCAAAGGCTGCCCTTGAATGATTAATTTGGACATAGAAATGTTATTTCAGTTTACGAGTATTTAGTTTACAAGTTAAAGCCTCACCCCTACCTCTCCCCAAAAGGGAGGGGAGTAGATAGACTTTTTTAGTTTACAAGTTCACGAGTTGATAGCTTTTAAACATAAAGTTCAAAGTTCAATGTTCAAAATTCAATGTTCTCGGCTATCTATTCCCCTCCTTCGGAGGGGCTAGGGGAGGCTCCAAACGGCACAAACCAAGTGATAAGTAAGGCGGGAATGGTGCATAGCAATACGAACACGAAGAAGTGTCGGTAGCCCAATGCGTCGCTCACGGCACCACTCATCATGCCTGGCAACATCACACCAAGGTTCATAATGCCACTGGCAAAGGCATAGTGTGACATCTTGTGCTTGCCTGGCGCGATTTGTTGCATCATGAAGAGCGTCAGTCCCACGAATCCAAATCCGTAGCCAAAATACTCCAGTCCAATGGCACTGCCAATAAAGACAAGATCTTGTGGTTGGTAAATGGCCAATAGGTTATATGCCACAAACGGAACGTTGAACACCAAGGCCAACGAAAACAGACTCTTCTTCAAACCACGGTGTGCGATATAGTAGCCACCCAAGATAGAACCAATGACGAAGGCGGCAGCACCCACGGTGCCATAGCACAGGCCAATCTGTTGTTCTGTCATGCCTAATCCTTGCTCCGAAACCGGTGCTTTGAGGAAGAGCGGCACAATCTTCATCACAAATCCTTCGGCAAACCGATAGAGAATGATGAAGCATATATAATAGGTAATGTGTTTCTTTTGGAAGAACTCCGCAAACACTGCCCACAACTCCGTCCATACCTCACGTGCACTCTTCTTGTGTTGGGCCGGTTTGCCGTCTGTGGGAAGGATGAAAAAATGATAGCATCCCAAAGCCAACATGGTCACGCCGACAATGAGCATGATGAACATCCACGCCTTGGTCACGCCATAGCTTTTGATGAATATTCCCGCCAGATACACCAGTCCGCCCGTGGCAAATATCTTCGCCACGTTGTAAAACGCACCTTGCCAGCCTATCCAACGTGCTTGTTCTTCGGTAGACAGCACCGACATATACGTTCCATCGGCGGCGATGTCGTGTGTGGCACCGCTCATGGCAATCACGGCCAGGATACCAATGGTGATGGCAAAGAAGTCGGAGAGGTTCAAGGCGAATGCCAACAAAGCAAACATCAAGCCACAAAGCAACTGGGTAAGCACCACAAAAAACTTCTTGGTCTTGTAGATTTCAAGGAATGGACTCCAAATTGGCTTTAATGTCCAAGGCAGCATAATCAGTCCTGTCCAAAAGGTGATTTGCGTGTCAGATATACCCATGCCTTTGTACATCAACGATGTTACCATATTGAGTACTACAAAGGGCATGCCCATGGCGAAATACAGTGTAGGCACCCATGCGATGGGACTTGTCTTCCTAGGGTGAGGGTAGGTTAGTTCTTCTTTCATTTTTTAATACAACAACATGTGCTTTTTAATACAACAGCAGGTGTACTCGTATGACGGATGCCTCAGATATTTGTTTGTTCAGCATCGGTTGGCAGTGCAGGTTTGTCCATGGGTGCGGCAGTTTCATCAACAGATTCAGCAGATTCAACAGGCTCGGCTGTCGTTTCAACGGCATCTGTCGCTGTGGAGTTTGTGGGTGCTTGTTTGTATTTTCGGTTCACCGACATCACCTTAAAGGCATCGATGCACTCGATGACACCATACAATACGAGCGTCCAGCCAATGACGAAGAGCGGTGCTTGTGCTATCCATTGGGGTTTTATGGTCGCGATGCCACCGATGAAAAGCACCACGCAGGGCAGCAGCCAGAAGATGATGTGCACGCGGATGATGCGGTTGATGGCAGCCAACACTACAAACTGGTTGATGGCTCCCAATATAAGCACGGCGGCGATGATGTACACCAATCCGGTTGTAAAGACCGTAGGCATCAGTGCAAGCACGGCTCCCAGCACCATACTGCCGATGCCCACCACGGGGAAGGTGGGGCGGAAGCCGGAGATTTGCCGACCGTTGGCGTCAAACACCACGGTGTCGTCGCGGTGCTTGCGGTCGATAAGGTAGGTGATACACGATATGAGTCCGGTAATCAAGAATAGCACACCAATAAGGATGGTGAGCCATGTAACGGTTTCTTCGCGGTAACGAATGAGTAATGCGCCAATAATGATGGACACCAGCGCACGGATGAATGTGTTTTGTACTGTTTTCATACGATTTGTAATATGTTTACAAATGTACGAACTATCTCCCACAAATGCAATACTTTTCGTATTTTTGTATCCTAATATTCCATTCTATGACAACATTGTATTTGGTCAGACATGGTGAAACGGTGGACAATGCCGCCCATCTCATGCAGGGACAGACGCAAGGCAGACTCAATGCGGTTGGCCTCAGGCAGGCCGAAGAACTGCGCGAACGGTTCCGAAAGCTGCACGTTGATGCGTTTGTGTCCAGTGATTTGCGTCGGGCCATGGAGACGTGTGAGGTGATAGCTGCACCGCATGGCATCAAGGTGCAGACAACACCGCTGCTGCGTGAGCGCGACTGGGGCGACTTTACGGGCAGGTACATCCCCGACTTGCAAGACTTGCCCTTCCCTGCGAATGTAGAGTCGTTGGAAGAGATGAAGCATCGCGCCCAGCAGTTTCTCGAAGAGATGAGCAGCCGTTACCCCCATCAAACGGTGTTGGCCGTGGGGCATGGCATCATCAACAAGGCGATACAGAGCGTGTTCCATCATCGACCCATGAGGGAAATCAAGAGAATGGAAAACGCTGAGGTGAGAGTGCTGAACCTTCAATAAGTAAGAGCCTGGTTATTCGCTGGGCTCATCAACTCGTCGTTAGGTTCCACAGTGACGCATAGCGTGGTTATCACGTTCCGTTTCATCAACAGCACGAATGGTGACTGCGACACCCCGAAGGGGTAAAAGCACTTAGCCCAGGGCAATCGCCCTGGGAATAAGATGAGTAATCAATAGCACCCTGCAAGGGCAAAAGCATCTATACCTCATTATGTTATGTATGCTTTTGCCCTTACAGGGCGCAGTCACCTCAGTGTGTCATATCCCAGGGCGGCTGCCCTGGGCTGGGGGCTTTTGTCCCTTCGGGACGCATGATTTCCCTTTTCCTCTTATTTGTGTGGGCGAATCGTAATCAATCATGCCCACAGTTAAATCACCTGCGGCCTCCAAAACTTCTTCCGCCACCTTGTGTTCCTCTCGAATTGCCACCTGATCTTGATGGTGGACTATAGCTTCTGGGTGGCGAACTGTAAGACCGACTGGGCGAAGAGCTTCTTGACGGTGGACTATAGCTTCTCGATGGCGAACTGTATGACCGGCTGGGCGAAGAGCTTCTCGATGGGGTAGAAGAGTTGGGTGTGAACGTACGGTTGGGTACGGTCGATCTAACGCCTGTCGATTCGTCACGACCAAAGCTGCCTCCACTTCTACTGCCGTTACCGAACGACCCCGGTTGGCTAACCGTGGTACGCGTGCTGCTCCGTCGGTTGCCAAAGCTGCTACTGCTGCGGTTGGGCGCAGCGTTATATTGGCGGTAGTCGCCACCCCCATTGCTTCTTGACGGACTGTCATAGGTAGAGATGATGCGACGCGGGCCGTTGCCGAACGAGCGACTGCCGTTGTTATAGTATCCACGATCGAATCCATCGCGCATGCCTATCCTGTCATAACCTCGTCTGGGACCGTAGTCGCGACCATAGTACCACGACCGGTTGCCGTTGCGGTGCCAGCTGTGGCCTCCGCGGTACACGGCGTAGAAGCGTGGTGTACCGAAATAGAAGTAGTCACGGTGTGGATAGCGGGCGTACACGCTGAAGTGCCAATAGCCAGCGTTCCAATAGAGTGGACGGTAGAAATAGGTGGCGTCGCGGTACATGCGGTACTGCCAGTCGAGCAGAATATAACTCAAATCCAGGTTGCGGCGCTCCCAGTAGTGGCCGTACAGGTCGTCGTAGTGGTCAATGCTCATCAGGTAGTCGAGGTTGATTTCGTATGCAGCCTCATATTGGTCATCGGTGAGGTTGAGCTCGTATGCCATCTTGTCCGTCAGGAAAAGGGCCTGCCGACGCGCTTGGTTGTAACTCATGGCCTGGGCTGATACCGTGAGAGCAAACAGGGAAATCAGGGAAATAATCAGCTTTTTCATCATGATATATTTTTAATGTTGTGAATATATACGTGCTTGTGATGTCCGTGTGGATAACAGAACAGCAGCGATGCATTGTTTCCGTCCATCCGTTTCTCATTCTTCATCACATCGCAAATGTAACGATTATCATTCATGAATGAAAAGGTTTTTCCCTAAACCGTGAGGGGAAAATCCCTACCGCTGCTCTCTCACGAATCTGTTTAAAAGTTCTTTGGCGGTCCTTTTATCCCTGCAAGCAATTCCTGATAACCCATGTCCTTGCTTACGTCATTCATGACCTGTTCTTTAATCTTTCAAACAAGCAAGCGGTATTACTTTTACTCCGTCTGGGCGTGTGTAAGCCATACTGCCACCTGTCATGATAATCATCAAGTCGGGTTCGTGCAACGGCACCTGTTTTTCTGTTTTATTATACTCTTGAACGAGACGTTTTATTTCCAAAAGATGTTGGGCTCCTTCTTCTATTTCACGGCTACCAAGTTTACATTCTATAAGAGCATAGCGTCCATCGTCGAGATGAAGCACAAGGTCGGCTTCCAGTCCGTAGCGGTCACGATAGTATGACAAATGATTACCAAAGCCTGGCGTGTAAGCCCGAAGATCTCTCGCACACATCTGCTCAAAGATGAAACCAAAAGTTTTGAGCTGAGTCATTAATGCTTCAGGAGAAAGTCCTAAAGCTGCAATTGTAATGGAAGGGTCTACGAAAGCCCGCTTTATACCACTTCGAATTGCTGTCTTGCTCCGGACGGCAGGACACCACGCATCAATGTTGTCAATAACAAACAACTTATTCAGGGATGTTACATAATCTTCAAACGTGCTCATCGTGAGTGACACTTCCCCAGAAGACGTTACATCAGCTAATAAAGCTGTGTTTTTTGCCAATGTAGAAATGTTACGAGCATATGAACGTAATATGGCACGAGTAGTCCGTTCATCTCTTTGTACGCCGTCTACTCTTGAGATATCGTCTCTACAGATGGCATCCACATAGTTGCGTGCAATCAGCAATTTCGCCTTATTACTCTCCATATTAAGAAATGCAGGCCATCCGCCACGACAAGCTGCGTAAATAAGGTCTTCTATCTTCATGCCAGAAGTAATGCCATCTATGTCCAAGTCTTTACTATCGAACAATTCTTTAAGAGATATTTTTCCGTTAGACTCTCCCGATTCCCATAGACTCATTGGCAACATCTTCATTCGTGATATCCTACCCGTACCAGAATGATGAATCTTACTTCTGTTAACAACGGTAGATCCGGTAAGAATGAACTGTCCTGGAACCTGACGCTCGTCCACCATTGTGCGCACAGCATCCCAAAGTACTGGAGCGTCCTGCCACTCGTCTATAAGGCGAGGTGTTTCTCCCAACAACAACAAGGATGGTTTTGAAGCGGCAGTTGCAGCGTATTCTTCCTGCATCTCCGTATCCTGCATTTTTACGACACTTTTACTCATTTGTTCTGCAGTTGTTGTCTTCCCGCACCACTTAGGACCCTCTATTAGTACTGCCCCAAAAGCCTCAAGATGCTCTGCCAGTTGAAGGTCTGCAATTCTCTGTGAATAACGCATATTGTAACCATGATTGATTATGTGTGCAAAGTTATTGATATTCAGCTATATTTGCAAGAAAAAACTAATATTTTAGACATTTAAAACTATGAATTGTGGTGTTTTATCACTAACTTTTGTGGCATTTCATCATCAGCTTTTGCGGTGTTTTATTTGGTGTTTTTGTGGTAAATCATACAACGTTTTTAGTTAC
>URFI01000057.1 GCA_900547085.1 uncultured Prevotella sp. | reverse complement strand
CGCACTTGATTCTTTCTATCATCAGTCATCAAAGGCTGTTTTTTGTGTAAGTCTGTTCTTGAAGGCAACCCCTTTGCACAACTGAACGTCCAACCATGTAGAAACACATCCACTAAATCGTGAAAAAAAAGAAGTCAGTTGCTCATCATGTTTCGCCTAACGTGCCATAGACGATAAGACCATTCAACCGAACATGAAAACATTTCGTTCCATAGAAGAGCTGATCAAAGTATTGGGAAGAGAGAAGACATTGCTGCGCGAGATGTTCGCCAAACGCAAATCGTTCTCTTTCAAGACCGACTATGCACGAGAATTGGTTGACTATAAAGAAGAACGAATCAGGTTTTTGATAGACTATGGCATGATACACGAATCGGGCAACTACTTGGAAATGGAAGACGTGTATCTGCAATTCTTTGAAGAAGTGTTAGAGGTAAACGAACAAATCAACACGGCTTCGGTGGCAGAATATATCACAACGCTCAATGAGAATATTGAATACTATCTGAAAGAGAATAATGAGCGCCGTCGCATGGAATATCACAAAAAGGTAAGAAAGATTCTGAAAAACATTGCGCTTACCACTGTTCGCAACGTGATAGACCTGAAACGAAATGTGGACAATACGTATAAAAACGAGCCTAATTATCTTGTCAAGAGAGCAAGGCTCATCCATTTGGACGAGAAACGTGACACCATTGCAACGCTTATCAAGGAAGTTGAGAAGGTAATCGACGTAGGCCAACCCGTGTTTTTTGCGCAAGCCATGGATGTACAGTTGCGCAGCGTGGTGACAGATGTGAAACTACAGCTGAATGAGGTTTATCACAATTTGTTGGAAATTGACAGACAGATTATTGGCTATCTGAATTTCATTGACTACCAAAATAAACTTTTCAAGAAAATTCAGCAAATAAAATACCTGAAAGATCAACTTACTTGGGAAGAGCATACCAATGTGAAAATAGTGATGGGGCAGACGAATCCTGTGTGGATAGAGCCACAAGCGGGATACAGGCTCAAGCTGTCTATCAACTATTTACGCAACGAAGATGGGGCGATAGAACTTCTTCAAAACGTCATGCAACGCATCAAGTTGCCCAACAAGGCGCAAAAAACGGCTGCCAAAGCTATTGATGCGGCTTATATTCAGCAACAAGAAGAACGCATATCGGTAGTGAGTCAGCAAGAAATGATGAATGCCTTTAGAGCACAAGGCAGTCATTTGTTTGCTTTCGTGATGAACCATGCGTATAAAAGAGAATTGAACATAGAAGAAAAGCTGGTGCTATTCTGCCAAATAGCCACACAATACGAAAGCGAATTGCGTTTTACGAATCAAACTGAAACTACTCAAAACATAGAGTATCCACTTATTTATCCGGCAAAATGATGAAAAAGACCGAAGAAATTTTTAGCATATTAAGCAAGGGAATGTTTATCTCACGCAATAGCACATCACAAAACATGAGGGCTTATTACGACTTGTTGGAAGATCATCAACAAGAATATGCCGACTATTATGCTGGCATTGGCTTTTTGTTAGAGGGAGGTAATGGGTATTTTTATTTTTGCAGAAAAGAGAGTAAGGCCGATATGCAACGCAAATTAGAGCGCATGGCACAATGGATTGACATACTTGATTTCTTGAAAACATACAACGGTACCTTTTCGTCAGGCTTTGAATTCATGACGTCAGACATCGAGGTAAGATTGAGTTCGGATATTGAGTTGAAAGAGAAGGCTGAACAATTGTTTCGTGGCAGGCACAGTACGCATCAGGAAATCATAGAGCGGTTGATGAAAGAGTTAACCGACAATGGCTTTGCCGAACTTATTAGTGAGGTGACAAAACAGTATGTAATCACAGATGCGTTTCATTACATGGAAGAACTTGTTGACTGCTTAACCATATCAGAGGAGGTGAAGAATGAGATACCTGAATAAGATAGTTTTCATCAACAGCGCACACATTCCGTATGCAGAAGTAAAGGTAGACGGCAATGTTCACTTTGTTGGAACACAAGGTGTCGGTAAAAGTACGGTGCTACGAGCGTTGTTGTTTTTCTACAACGCCGACAAATTGAAGTTGGGTATTCCGCGTGAAAAGCAGTCTTTCGATGCTTTTTATTTTCCTTTCCCTAACTCTTATATCGTTTACGAAGTGATAAGAGATGCCAATGCGTATTTCATTTTGGCCTTTAAGCATCGGGGTAGGGTGGCTTTTCGGTTTATCGACTGTGCTTATCGGCGAGAGATACTCATGAGCGAGCAAGGTGAAGTGTACACCGAGTGGATGCACATACAACAAAAAATAGACAAAGGGGTACACACTTCTCGTATCATTGATAGGTATGAGGAGTATCGCGATATAATATTTGGAAACCGACATGAGGTGCAACCAGAGTTTCGTAAATATGCCATTGCAGAAAGCAATAAGTATCAAAACATTCCCCGAACCATTCAAAATGTGTTTCTGAACACGAAGCTGGATGCCGAATTCATCAAAAACACCATGATTAGTTCGATGACGGATGACGAGATTTCTATTGATTTGGCTTATTATAGAAGTCAGGTGTCGGCGTTTGAACAAGAATACAACGACGTTCATTTGTGGTATAAAACCGACAAGCATGGGGTGGTTACGGTGCGAAGAGATGCCGATAAAGTGGAGAAGGCTTATCATAACTTATTGATGATTACCGCTAAAATCAAAGAGTTGATTAGCGAATTAGTATATGCTTATCAACGAGATGAGCAGCGTTTGCCCTTGTTACATCAAGAATTCGGAAAATTAAAAGAAGAGTTTGAGCGTATCAACAGACTGATTTCAGAAGAAAGCGGCAAGTACAACAAACAGAAGGATGGTAAAAATCGTGAGTTGGGAGCGGTAGATGCTCGTTTGAAAGAAATTGCTGACAAAAGAAAGTTTTACCAGCAAAGCGATATCTTGTCTGTGGTTAGCAGAATTGAGAAAGAGGATTTTGTGAAAAACGAAATAGGGAATAAGAAACGATATAAAGAAGAACTAACACTTCAACATAAGAGTATCACCGATAAATACGCAGCACTGACAGAAAAACTGCAATTAGAACTTCGCACTATTGAAACCACTTGCAACGAAAAGAAAAACCTTTTGCAAGCGGTGTACAACAGGGAAGTGGAGCGTATAACACAACAAAAAGAGGAGCGAAACAAAGAGATTTATGCGCATTTTGATGTTGAAAGTCAAACTGTTGATGAGAAAATACAAATCGCTAACATTGATTTGGCGGCTGCAAAGAGCAAAAGATTGATATATCAGAATACGCATTTGTACGCCAACGAGTTGGAACAATGTAAAAATAATATAGATCAACTGCGTGAACAACATAGGAAAACAGAAATTGAAAAGGAGAAAAATCGCAGTAAAATCAATGAACTGAGGCATGAAGCTGAAGCTGAAAGGCAAAAAATAGAGCAGGAATGGCAAGCTCAACTGAAAGACTTGGACCAAAAGAATGAAAAGATTGCTCAACAAATAGCGAAACTTGATGAGCTTCTTGCACAGTACAAGGGATCGTTTTATGAGTGGCTGTCTACGCATAAGCAGGGCTGGCAACAAACGATTGGCAAGGTGGTTGACGAACAACATGTATTGTATAACAACCAGCTGCACCCGCAATTGAGCAGTCAGCACAATGCTTCGCTCTTTGGAGTTGATGTAGATTTATCGCATATAGAGCGTGAACTCCGTACACCAGACGATTTGAAAGCAGAAAAACAAGATGCTGAACAAGAGATTGAAGAAAATAAAAAGCGTATTTATGAATATACTACTGCTAACCAAGAGAACATCCAACAAATAGAAAATCGGTATGCCAAACAGATTAGAGACCTACGCATGGCACACCAAACGTTAGAAGCCAATTTGCTACAAATGGGCCAACAGATAAAAGTTGAACAGGTTAAAATGCAAAATTGGGATAAACGAAACGAGGAAGAAAAACAAAAAAGATTAGAAAATATTGACCTTCAAATCAGTAAACTGCAAGAACAGCTATCTACCTTCCAACAAGAAAAAGAGAAATTGCGCAATAAACGGAGTCGGGAGTTGAAAGCTTGTGAACAAGAATCCGCATCTGCCAACAATGCAAAACGTAAAGATAAGGATAGCAAAATAGAAATATTGCTACAAGAAACCCAAGAAAAAACCACCGCTATCAATAGTCAGATTGATCAGTTAAAAATACAAGAAAGCAGCGAGTTGGCTGGACAAGGGGTGAATACAGATGCTTTGCAACAAATAAACGATAAGCTGATAACGTTACAAAGGGAGCTTGATTTTATAAACAACAACCGCAAACGATATTTCGAGTATTTATCGTTTGTAGAAGAATGGTTGCCCGAAGAGGATAAAAAGAAAGAGCAAAAGAGGAAGTTGGAAAATGAATTGGCGCTGTTGGATGAAAAGTTTAGGTTGAGAAGTAGTCGATTAGGACAACAGAAATTGCAGTTTGAAACAAAAATAAGGGATAAAGAAGCAGAACAAACACAATTGGAAAAAGGGTTGACAGCGGTTGACAATTTCAAACTATCTATAGAGAACAAAACTTCTATTGAATGGACAACTGTCAAACCAAAGACATCAACAGACCCTACAGATCAGGTTTTGCAATTACTAAAAGACAGCCTATTAGACAAACTTGGGAAGGCTGATGCGTTAAAACAAAACGTAGATCGGTTTAAAAGCTACTTCTCTACGAAGAACACTTTCGCCTTTAAAACCCAATTAAACACAGATGATGACTATATGGCATTTGCGCAAAATTTGTGCGACTTTATTGATAATGACAAAATAGAGGAATATAGTAGGAGGCTTAGCAATAGATATGGCGACATCTTGCAACGCATATCAAAAGAGGTGGGCAACATTAACAGCTACGCCAGTGAGATAGGAAAGATTATTAACGACATCAATGCCGACTTCCACGAGCGTAACTTTGCGGGCGTAATTAAAGAAATTGCCTTGCGCAATCAGCCCAGTAGCGACCGCTTAATGATATTGCTCAACGATATGAAAACCTTTAACGACGAGCATACCTACGACATTGGCGAACTGAATCTTTTTTCATCTGTACAACAAAGAGATGATACCAACAGAGGGGTCACCAAACGATTGTTTGAATTCATGGTGTGCTTAAACGAGAATCCGAACAGAAGTAGGTTGGTTTTGAGCGATACCTTCAAACTGCAATTCCGCATCAAAGAAAACGATAACGATACGGGTTGGATTGAAAAAATATCGAATGTGGGCTCGGATGGAACGGATATTTTAGTGAAAGCAATGGTTAACATCATGCTTATCAATGTGTTTAAGGAAAAGGTGTCGAGAAAGTTTGGCGACTTTACCTTACATTGTATGATGGATGAGATTGGTAAATTGCATCCCAACAACGTGCGGGGAATACTGAAATTTGCTAATGTTCGCAACATCTATTTGGTGAACAGTTCGCCTATATCGTATGCGGTATCCGATTACAAATATACTTATCTGCTCACAAAAGATAACAAATCGAACACGCTTGTCAAAGCACTTATTACGATGAAAGTATGAATATCACACGTTCGCTATTGGAAAATCTATGCGCATTGGCTGCCGGCGAAACGATTGCTGCCAGTAAATTAAAGGGTAAATGGGTAAACGAAATGCTGCAAGATGGGGTGCTTGTCGCGATTAGTCATGGCAGCAGGGTGACGTATAAGGTAGCCGCTGTTGACTATTTTCAAAAATATTTGGCAGAAAAATACAATTTGCGAGATGTGCAGGCCATACTGGATATGAAGCTGAACCATGATACCGAACGGAGTAGGCAGGTGGCATTATCGGGAAATTCAAAGTTGTTGAGGCAACGAACAATGAGGGGTTTTTTGGTAAACGGATACGAACCATTGGACGTAGAGCTGTCGGGCGAGCGTCAAACACTTCGTTTTCAACCTGGCATGTTGCCTTTTATCCATGATTATCCTTCGTTTGTTATTCCAAAAGACGTAACGGTTATAGGTATGGAGAATGTGGAAAACTTCGTGCAGATAGCCCATCAGCGCTATTTGTTTCCTAACAACAGACTGTTGTTTGTATCACGTTATCCTCAATCGGGCGATTTGATAAAATGGTTGAAAACCATTCCTAACCCTTATATCCACTTTGGTGATTTTGATTTGGCGGGTATACATATCTATTTATCAGAATTTTACAAGCATTTAGGTTCTCGTGCTTCGTTCCTCATTCCCACCGACATAGCCAAACGCTTGCAACACGGGAGCGGACAAAGATACGATGCACAATACGACAAATTCAAAGATATGGTTGTTACGGATCAGCGGGTACAGCCTCTGGTCGACCTTATTCATCGCACACATAAAGGTTACGATCAAGAGGGATATATACAAAAAGAATAACCGTATGCATGTCCCTCATGAAAGGGGAGCGCATCTATAAAGCAAACAACGCTGTTGTCTTCTGAGTCGGTAGTAGCATGACAGAAGTCGCAAAAGATGCTTCTGTCTGGGCAAAAAGACAAGTTCTTCCGTCTAAATGTATGGCCGTTCTATTAATAATGTATAACTTTGCAGAAAAATAGCACAATGAATATATGTATCGTAGCGGGCGCCCGGCCCAACTTTGTCAAGGTGGCACCCATCATCAGGGCCATCCATAAGGCGGCAGATGCAGGTAGAGATATTTCTTACCAATTGGTTTATGCCGGTAAAGAAGACGATCCCACCCTGGAGAAGTCGCTTTTTGACGATCTTCAAATGCCCTATCCAGACACCTATCTGGGGGTTGATTGTGAGAATCTCAACCAACTCACCGGACTCGTCATGGCTGGTTTTGAACATTATTTGCAGACCCATCCTACCGATGTAGTGATTGTAGTGGACGACTTGGCCTCTACGTTGGCAACAGCCATCGTGACGAAGAAGCAAGGCATCACATTGGCACACCTGGTGGCAGGCACGCGAAGTTTTGACATCAACATGCCCAAAGAAATCAACAGACTAGTCATCGATGGGTTGAGTGACTTGTTGTTCACGGCCGGCATGGGCAGCAACAGCACTGCTACGCGTGAGGGTGCTGAGTTGTCGAAGATATATATGGTGGGCAATATCTTGATGGATACGTTGCGTTTCAATCACAGTAGGCTGCAACGTCCTGCCGTGCTCGACGAGCTGGGCGTGAGAGAAGGCGATTACATTGTTTTCACTTTGAACCGCAAGGCTTTGCTGGCAGACAAGGCAAACCTTAAAGACATGCTCCATGCCATGCTCGATAAAGCCGCCGGCAAGATGGTGTTGGCACCGCTCCGCAGTCGTTCGGCAGCTGTCGTGGCTGAACTTTTAGGTTCTGATCATCCCACATTCAAGCTGATAAAGCCACTTTCTTACTTGCAGTTTGGCTATCTCACCGCTCATGCTTGCGGTGTAATCACCGACAGTGGCAATGTGGCCGAAGAGGCAACGTTCAACAACGTTCCCTGCATCACGCTCAACAGTTACACCGAACATATTGAAACGGTCAAGGTTGGTTCCAACGTTTTGGTTGGCGAAGATGCCCAGTTGTTGGGCAAGGCCGTTGAGGATATGGTGAATGGGACGTGGAAAAAATGTGCCATTCCCGACAGGTGGGACGGAAGGAGCGCCGAACGAATCGTGCAAATATTATTGGAACAACTATAAACGTATCACCAACAAGGGCCTTGCCAGTATTCCTGCGCATGCGCAGAACGGAGCAAGGCCGTCTTTTTTTTACTATGAATAAAATAGCTTTGATTACAGGTGCCACAAGTGGAATAGGTGAAGCTTGTGCCCGTGCGTTTGCAAAAAACGGCTACGACCTTATCTTGACAGGCCGCAACCAAGTGCGTTTGAACCAGCTCACCGCCGAGTTGGCACACCTTAACGTCGACGTTGTCACCCTTTGTTTTGATGTTCGTCATCGTGAGGAGGCTACCAAAGCCGTAGAGTCGCTTGACGAAAGGTGGCGAAACGTTGACGTGTTGGTCAACAACGCCGGACTGGCATTGGGGCTGGAGCCCGAATATGAAGGGAGTGTGGACGACTGGGAGACGATGATAGACACCAACATCAAGGGATTACTCACGATGACCAGATTAATTGTGCCAGGCATGGTGGCCCGCAACCGTGGGCATATTATCAACATAGGGTCTGTGGCTGGCGACGCAGCCTATGCCAACGGCAATGTGTATTGTGCCACCAAAGCCGCTGTCAAGGCTTTAAGTGATGGGCTGAGAGTGGATCTTGTGGATACTGCTGTGAGGGTGACAACCGTCAAACCGGGATTGGTGCAAACCAATTTCAGTGTTACTCGCTTCCATGGCGACCAGACTCGCGCAGACCATGTCTATGACGGCATCCAGCCACTTACGGGCGATGACATTGCCGACGTGGTGCTTTATGCGGCACAGGCACCCCAACATGTGCAGATAGCCGAAGTGCTTGTGCTGGCCACCCATCAGGCCAATGGCTCCACCATCAGTCGCAATGCCGCGCGAAACGAGTCACTGTCCTGACCATAAGGCAGGCGGCGGGCAGGCCGCAACCATACCTTCATCATCTAAGGCATGAGGCCGGGGTAACAATGTCGGGACGATACGCATACCGTGACGGCACCCGGCATGCACCACAATTCGTGAGATTCGTATGCAACAACACAGAGACAACTATACATTCTTAACGCAAGGGCCCGTTTATCGGGTCATCGGAACCATGGCTGTGCCCACGATTGTCAGCATGCTGGTTACCAGTTTGTACAATGTGGCCGACACTTATTTCGTGGGAAAGATTAGTACCCAGGCCGTTGCGGCTGTGGGCATCGTGTTCTCTGTGATGTTCGTTATCCAGGCATTCAGTTTCTTTTTTGGCAATGGGTCGGGCAACTACATCTCCCGTGAGCTCGGGGCGCAGCGGCATCACAATGCTGAGGCCATGGCGTCGACGGGCTTTTTCTATGCCCTTGCGGCGGGATTGCTCATCATGGTGGTTGGCCTTCTCTGGCTAAAGCCTCTCTCCGTGTGGCTTGGCAGTACGCCCACCATCCTGCCTTACACAGAGAAATACCTCAGCATCATACTCCTTGGCGCGCCTTTGATGACCGGCTCTCTGTGTCTGAACAATCAGATGCGCTTCCAGGGCAATGCGTCGTTTGCTATGTGGGGTATCGTTGCCGGCGCCATTGTCAACATTGGACTTAATCCTATCCTTATTTTCTGGCTCGACTGGGGCATCACCGGAGCGGCTTTGGCCACGGTTTTCGGCCAACTGGCCAGCTTTGTGGTGCTGCTGCGCATGACCCGTCACGGCGGAAGCATTCGCATTAGCTTTCGTCATTTTTCCACCTCGCGCATCTATATCAAGGAGATTCTGGCCGGTGGAACGCCCTCTCTTTCACGCCAGGGGCTCACCAGCGTGGCCAGCATCCTGCTCAATGTGGCCGCTGCGCGCTATGGTGACGCGGCTGTTGCAGCCATGTCTATTGCCAATAGGTTTACCATGATTGTCATGGCCTTTGTCATTGGACTGGGACATGGCTTCCAGCCGTTCTGCGGGTTCAGCTATGGCGCTCGCCTTTATGGCCGTGTGCGGAAGGGTTTCTGGTTTGCGGTGAGGATAGGAACCTGCTTCTTGCTGACTTGCACCGTGCTGGGATGGATTTTCTCGGATGCCATTGTCGAGTTGTTCCGCAACGATTCAGAGGTAATCCGCATCGGCACGCAGGCCTTACGCTGGCAGTTGGTATCGTTGCCAGCCATGGCGTTTTTCCTTATGTCTAATATGTTGATGCAGACCATCCGTAAGACGTTCCGCGCCAACCTGCTGGCTGCTTCTCGCAGTGGTCTTTTCTTCATTCCTTTGGTAGTAATATTACCTCAATTCTTAGGTTTGCAAGGCGTGATGATGAGTCAGGCTTGCAGCGATGCCTGCTCAATACTCCTTACGCTGCCACTATTATATAAGACGTTCAGTGAGTTGAGGCAGGCGCAACAAGCTGGTACGCCAAGTAGTGAAAAAGGTTGAGTTGAAAGATCGAAAATGTTCAGTATTTTGATGGTAATATGCCTTCAAAATGGCCTTTCAAAATCTCTCATCTGGAGAAAAACAATAGGTCGCTAGGATGCAAAACAGGAGATTATTTGGGAATCGTCAGCCGTATTTTCAGCAATAACCATGCTTTTGTCCGCTTAGTAACTTCACTTTGGCGGTCAATTCGCATGTGGTTGCACGCCAAAAGCATGTCAATTGGTGATTAAAAGCAATGCTTTTGTCTTGAAAAAGCTTGGAAAATCCATATATAATAGTCTGTCGTTATCTTAATATATTGAAATACAAATGTTTGCGAAACTTTCTCATATTTGGCGTATTTGCGACGAGAGGCACAATAGTTTGTAAATACGGCCAGGATTTAACGACATGTTGTCAAGAAAATTCGTCATCATCCAAAAACTTGATTCTTATTTTTCCATGGGTTTTGTTTCATGAGTAGGCATCCTTCTTGTACTGAAAGTTGGTTAGAACGGGCCAAAAATCCAACCGACACACATGGCGTTTACAAACTTATTCGCTAAATTTGCAGATGACACCTCATGTTGTTTGAAGGAAAGGGAGTAACGAGATGAAGAATCAGCAAAAGCTAATTCAAAAACTCAAGAACTCAAAATCTCATCAACTATAACAACATAAAATGATTAAGAAAACAATACCAGTGGTGGGGATGGCATGTGCTGCCTGCTCTTCCCATGTGGAGCGGAAGCTCAATTCCCTGCCGGGCATACAGTCAGCGTCAGTCAGTCTGCCGGGCAGAAGCGCGCTGGTGGAATATGATGAAAAAGAGATTTCACTCGAACAGATGAAGCGTGAAATCAATGCCATTGGCTATGACCTCGTGATAGAGAGTGACCGGTCGGTGGAAGAGATTGAGCGCAACGCGTACAGACAACTGAAGCGAAAGACACTGCTGTCGTGGCTTTTTGCCGTGTTGTGCATGGCCGTTTCGATGAGGTGGATTTCATTGGGGGCAGTCCAAGTGTCCAATCAAGTGGCCATGCTGCTGGCATTGGCCAACTTTGTCTACTGCGGTCGCCGGTTCTTCGTATCTGCTTGGAAGCAGTTGCTGCAAAAGTCGGCCAACATGGATACGCTCGTGGCACTTTCCACGAGCATCGCATTCGTCTTCAGTGCGTTCAACACCTTTTATGGAGAGCGGGTTTGGGGCAGCAGAGGCATTGAGTGGCACACTTATTTTGATGCCTCGGTGATGATTATCACTTTCGTTCTCACTGGCAGGTTGTTGGAAGAGAGGGCCAAGGACAGCACAGCCGGCAGTATTCGCCAGCTCATGG
>URFI01000056.1 GCA_900547085.1 uncultured Prevotella sp. | reverse complement strand
CAACAAACAACAATACACACTGTGAAGCAATGAAAGAGTTCTTCAACATCGACATTCTTACCGTACGCATCGACTTGCTCAACGACATCAAGCGGTGGTTCATCCTCGAGCAGGCTGGTCTTGACAACGATGATAAGGAAGCCAAGCAAATGCTCGACTACATCGTGTCCCTCCAGACCCTCGTCGATGACCTCTGCAGCATCCGCCGCGCGGTCATCAACGGCAAGACTATCGTTAGTAACAATGAAAAAGGAAAGGAGTAACATCATGTTAACAATACAAGACTATGAAATCTGGAAAAAGTGGTGCTCACGCCCAGGGCTCAGCGAAGAGGAACTCATGCGCCTCGATACTGTCGACACCATCCTTACAGCCTACGCCGATGAGCATCCAAACTTTATCGGCGACGATACCGACATCGAAGGGTGGGTACTCATGCCCAAAACAACCTCCGAAATCATCACCGAGCTGCAACCTGTCATGCACCTCGAGCAGCTCGATGTCGTCATGTGGCTGCGCGGCTACGGCTACCCTCTCGTGCCAGGTTCAAGCGGACTACTTGAATGGGCAATGTACGAGCGTCGCATCATTGACGATTGAGAAACAAAATAAAAGCATTTTTTAAGGTAACATTTTTTTATCAGGTATGCCGTCCGTGAGGATAGCATGCCTTTTTTCATTGGTGCATCCTCACAGCTCACCCTTGAAGCGTTTCGCTTCCTCGTGCGCAAGGTTGGCATTCTTCAGATACTTGTTCGTCACACTGATGTCCGTGTGCCGCGCTTGGTCTCGGGCAACCACGATACCCTCTGCGTTCGCAAGGTCACGGATGCCGGAGTCCTTCAAACTGTAAAACTGGTAACTGTCGGGAAAGTGCAGCGTCTTGCGCACCTTGCGCCACTCGTTTCTGAACTGGTTGATGTACACCTGTTCCTCACCGGGAATCAACTTCCTACCAAATAGATAATCCTGCGATGGATGCTCAAACACCTTCTGCTCGATCATCATCTTCAACACCTGATCGTTCAAGGCGACATATTGCCCCTTGCGGTTCTTTGCCACGTCAGGACGCACGTACACCGTCTGTTTCTCTATACTGATGTCCCCCACCTTGATGTGTCTGAGCTCACCGGGGCGGATAAAGCAATAGTACACCATGAGACAGGCGAGATAGAACGGAGGGTTATACTTCCCGAGATAATCTTTCAGACGTACCAGAGCGTCAGCAGGCAGCGCGTCACGCATCTTCTCCTCCTCACGCAGCATGTGAATCTCCTCCACCGGGTTTTCTTCGATATACTGACGTTCCTTCATCCACGAGGCGAACGCCGAGAGCCATGTGCGGTAATTGTTGCGAGTTCGTGCAGAGTTATCCTTGTCCAAGATAAGGTAGTCAAGAAAGTCCACGGCAAAAATCTTGTTGAACTGGTAAGCGTAGCGTATGTTCACGTTCGACTCTTCGAGGTACGCTTCCAACTGTCGCAGCCTACTGACGTAGTCAATGTGCGTCTTCTCCTTCAGCACACCCTTCTGTGCCGCATGGTCTATGTACGCCCGGTATCTTTCCAACACAACATCGAACTCCGTGAAGTGTCTCGTCTTGGTTGCGTCCGTCCACGGGTTCCATCCCGCCTTCAATTTTTCGAATAAGTTATTTATCAAGATAGTGGCATATTTATTCTTATCGCTCACTTTTTTGTACCTGTCCAGCATGTATTTCTTACGTCGCATGCTGTCGGTCGAAGGGTCGTAGGCGTAAAAGTCGACATACCATTGCTTGCCTTTGTGCAAGCACGGCAACGTGTAGTCTACTATATTTTTAGTAGTAAGGAAAGATTTGTTGAAATGAGCCATTTTTTTTTACACTGTTTGCCAAATCGCAACCAATGTAAGTGAAAAATGTTCAGTTTTTCGTCCGAGTTAAAAACTCGAAACGCCCGAAATCCCTTTGTTTACAGGACTTTCAGGCGTAAAAGTTGCGGAGACATGACTCGAACATGTGACCTCCAGGTTATGAGCCTGGCGAGCTACCAACTGCTCCACTCCGCGATGTTATTTCCTTGTTTTCGATTGCAAAGGTACGGCTTTTTTGCGAGACAAACAAATATTTCTTTCTTAATTTTATTGAAATATGGTAGATGATCCTTCTAAATGATTAGAAATCAGTTGGATAATACGGATGTCATCCTGCGTATCTATTCAACGGTAGTATAAACCATCTTGCCTCTGTCTTTCATTTCCCGCAAAACATACCTCAAAGGCCTTTGAAAATGCAGTATGTTTTCGTGTTTTCAATTGCATTGACTTTGAATGCCAAAGTCAATGCAATTGGACGTCAAAGTCAATGAGTTTGGGTGTCAATATCATAGACATTGGTTTTCGGGGTGGATGCGCTTGAGTATCTGTAGGATGGTTTGCTCAAACTAAATCACTAAATAATGGTTGCCCATCCTGTAAAGAGTGTCTTAAAAAACCTTTTTTCTGTCTTGTATGCTTGCACGCATAAAATAAAAAACATACATTTGCACATCATACAAGGTTTGTGCAATCAACCTGAAGAAAGGAGGAAAATAGATGTCAATATCAAAAACAAGACGGTTATTGGTGGACGTGGCGAGGAAATTGTTTGCCAAGAATGGCGTGGCCAATACCACCATGAATGACATTGCGTTGGCCTCTGGTAAAGGGAGACGCACGCTGTACACCTATTTTAGTTCGAAAGAGGCTGTGTTCTATGCCGTCATCGAGTCTGAACTCGAACGCCTCAGTGACAAGTTGGATGAGGTGGCCAACAAGAAGATTGCGCCACAAGATAAAATCATCGAACTCATTTATACCCATCTCAGTATGATACGCGAAACGGTGGTGCGCAATGGTAACTTGCGCGCAGAGTTCTTCCGTAACATCTGGATGGTGGAGAAGATGAGGAAGAATTTTGATGAAGATGAAATCGAACTCTTCCGTCGCGTATATTCGGAAGGGAAGGAAGATGGAGAGTTCGACATCGAGAACGTTCAACTGGTGGCCGACATCACGCATTATTGCATCAAAGGACTTGAGGTGCCATTCATCTACGGACGCTTGGGACATGGGCTGACAGAAGAGAGTAGCAAGCCACTGGTTGCCAAGGTGGTTTACGGTGCTTTGGGCAAGTTAAGTCCCAAAAAGGAGTAGCAGGAAATTCACAATTAAATATTAACTTCAATATTAACACATTCAATTATGGGAATATTAACAGGAAAAACAGCCCTCATCACAGGTGCTGCACGCGGAATAGGAAAGGCCATCGCCATGCGATTCGCTCAGGAAGGTGCCAACATCGCATTCACAGATTTGGTGATTGACGAAGAACATGGTGGTAAAGAAACCGAACGTGAGCTTGCCGCACTGGGCGTACAAGTGAAAGGTTATGCGGGCAATGCTGCCGATTTTGAAAGTACTGCCGCATTGGTTAGTCAAATTAAAGAGGATTTCGGTTCAATTGACATCTTGGTCAACAACGCCGGTATCACCAAAGATGGCTTGATGTTGCGCATGACCGAGGCTCAATGGGACGCTGTGATCAACGTTAACTTGAAGAGCGCGTTCAATTTCATCCATGCTTGTGTGCCTGTCATGATGCGTCAACGCCAAGGTTCTATCATCAACATGGCTTCCGTGGTGGGTGTTCATGGCAATGCCGGTCAGGCTAATTACGCCGCATCAAAAGCCGGTATGATTGCGTTGGCTAAGTCGGTTGGACAGGAAATGGGTCCCAAAGGCATCCGTGCTAACGCCATTGCACCGGGATTTATCGATACGGCTATGACGCAGACATTGCCCGAGAAGATTCGTCAGGAGTGGATTGATAAGATTCCTTTGCGCCGTGGTGGCACGGTTGAGGACATTGCCAGCTGCGCTTTGTTCTTGGCTTCCGACCTCTCAAGCTACATCAGCGGCCAGGTAATCCAGGTTGATGGGGGAATGAATATGTAGAGTTTTTAGGAGTTGACGAGTTCACGAGTTGACAAGTAGACGAGTTGATAGTTTCGTTATCTGGCGCATTAACAAAAGGTCTAACAGCTTGTTAACTCGTCAACAAAATGACAAGCTCACGAATAAATAGTTTCGTTATTGGGCAAGTCAATAAAAGGTCTAACAGCTTGTCAATTTGTTAACTCGTCAACTAAATGATAAGCTGACGAGTACATAGTTTCGTTATTGGGCAAGTCAATAAAAGGTCTAACAGCTTGTCAACTTGTTAACTCGTCAACTCGTTAACTAAACAACTAATCCTTCCATGCTCCCTCTTTACGAAGACAATCACATCATTATTGTTTCCAAGCTGAGCGGGGAAATCGTTCAAGGTGATAAAACCGGGGACGAACCGCTTTCGGAGACAGTTAAACAGTACATCAAGGAGAAATACCACAAGCCGGGAAATGTTTTCTTGGGCGTGGTTCATCGTCTTGACCGTCCTGTTTGGGGACTCGTTGTCTTTGCTAAAACATCCAAGGCCTTGACACGACTCAACAAGATGTTCAAGGAAGGACAGGTACATAAAACATATTGGGCCATCACAAAGAATGCGCCACCTGCAGAAGAAGGCGTGCTGACCGATTGGTTGGTGCGCAACGAGCGGCAAAACAAGAGTTATGCGCATCCGCAAGAGGTGCCAAATGCGAAGAAAGCAGTACTCAAATATCGTGTCATTGCCCATTCGGATCATTATCATCTCATAGAGGTGAACTTGCTAACGGGTCGACATCATCAAATACGTTGTCAGCTTGCTAACATGGGATGTGCTATCAAGGGCGACCTAAAATATGGCGCACCTCGCAGCAATCCCGATGGCAGTATCAGTCTGTTGGCACGCCGAATAACGCTTGTTCACCCCGTTTCAAAAGAAAATATTGTTGTTGAGGCTCCGTTGCCACCCAATGATAAACTGTGGGAGGCATTGGCATCGGCCGTTATACCCTAAATAAGATATCGTTATACCCTAAATAAGAAATGAAGAAAATCGTGATTGCCATTGACGGCTATTCATCATGTGGCAAAAGTACCATGGCCAAGAATTTGGCTCGCCAGTTGGGATATGTCTATGTAGACACGGGTGCTATGTACCGCGCCGTGACGCTCTATGCGCTGCGTCATCAGTTGTTTGAAGCCGATGGTGAGGTAGATGCCGCATCCTTGCAACAGCGCATGCCTAACATTCGCATTTCTTTCCAATTCAATAAGCAGACGGGCAAGCCCGACACCTACCTGAATGACGAGTTGGTAGAACAAGAAATCAGGACGATGAAGGTGAGCGAAAAGGTTAGTAAGATTGCCGCTCTCCCCTTTGTACGCACCGCCTTGGTGGCTCAGCAACAACGCATGGGCAAGGACAAGGGCATCGTGATGGATGGCCGTGACATCGGAACGGTGGTGTTTCCGCATGCCGAACTCAAAATATTTGTAACGGCTTCTGCCAAAGTTCGTGCGCAACGTCGCTATGATGAGTTGCAGCAAAAGGGCATGTCTGCTCGTTATGACGACATATTGAAGAACGTGCAAGAGCGCGATTACATCGACTCTCATCGTGAGGTGTCGCCTCTTCGCAAGGCTGAGGATGCCATCGAACTGGACAACAGCAACCTGACGATTGATGAACAACAACAATGGTTGTTGCATCAAGTAGACAAAGTGCTTCAACAAGGGTAGTGATGACCCTTTTTGACAGTTGTCCTTCACATAGACAAAGCTCTCGTTGGATGCAACGATATACAAATTTAATTTTAAACAATTATGAAGATGAGCAAATCGATTTCATTTATTTCCGCTTTTCGCCTCTTGGCCCTCGCGCTGTTTGTCACGCTCACTGTCCAAGTAAAGGCGCAGCGTCGTCCTGTCGATTACCAAGTAGCAGAAGGTGTGGTGCTTTATTGCGGCACGCCTTTGTCTATGGCCGATGTGTATTCGTTTGTCAATTTGGGGCATGGTTATGCTAAAGATGCTTATCATGTTTACTATCTTGGCGATGTGTTGCGGTATGTTGATCCTCGTACATTCAGGTTAAAACGTGATGACTACCATCGTCCGTACGATGATGATGAGGGTTTTATGTATCGTACACGGGGATATATGATTATGTCGCATGCCGTGCTGTTCAATGGCAAAAACGTAGAAGGAGCCTCGGCGCGTAGCTTTCAAGACCTGGGTGGATATTACGGAAAAGATACTTTCAACGTGTTTTTTATGGGACGCAAGCTGTCTGGTGCCAGCGGTAATTCGTTTCGGTATTTAGGCGATGGTTATGCAAAAGATTCTTTTGACGTTTATTTCATGGGCCGTAAAGTAAACGGTGCCAGTGCTAGTTCCTTTCAAGTTGTGGGCGATGGCTACGCCGAAGATACATTCAACACCTATTATCAAGGGCAGAAAATCGCTGACTAAACTCACCAAACTTATCAGCTTACGAACTTATAAACTCACCAAACTCATAAACATATAAACTCACAAACTCACCAAACTTATAAACTCATAAACTCAAAAACTCACAAATGATACATGGACATGAAGTCCTGCAAATGATGCAGGGAAACAGCTATTCAAGCAAAGAAGAATTAGTAAAAGCAATTATCAGTCGCTTCGGAGAAGCCGAACGCTTTTATACTTGTTCGGCAGAAGGAATGACAGCGGCGCAGTTGGTTGACTTTCTCGAGCAGCGCGGCAAGTTTAAACCCGCGCATTCAGATGGTTTTACCGTAGACACATCAAAAGTGTGTAACCATTAAAGCGGCAAACTTGCACCTTTATTTTTCATAACAATAAAGGTCTCAACGCCCTCCTTATTTTTGATAAAATGCAAGACGAAAAATAGAAAACTTTACGTTTTTTCGGCTCTATAATTTCAATATTCGCCAACGCAAGGTAAGTTGCTTCCAAATACGCTAAAAATAGAAAGTGTTGATAATCAGCTGTGTAGGCTCTTTGCTCACCAGAATCTCATCATTTTTCTTGGTAAAAGCATTGCTTTTGTGCCTTTTTGGGCGTGTAATAAGCTACCTTTTGCCCTCTTTAGTCTATGCTATTGCGCGATAAAGTCATTGAGTTTGCATGTTAAAAGCTTTGCTTTTGAATGAAAAGAGGGTAAAACGTGTCAAAAAGGGCACATGAGATAACCTGTTTGATGCTAATTTACAGAAAACTCAGTACAAAAAAACTGACGTATCTGGGCAGTCAGTTTTCTTGACAAACTTATATTGATACCCCATCATTTAATAATAGATTGAAAATTTGTATATATCATATATATTATATATATTTGCGGTGAATTAAAAGCAAAGATTATGGAAACACCGGTATTACCAACAAAAAGAAAGGTGATTGACCTAAAAGGCGACACCTTTCGTTCATTGTCTTTGATGGCTGCGAGTAAGGGTACGAACCTCAAACGGCTCATCGAAGGGCTGCTTGACCGCGTGGCTGAAGAATACGATGACAGCAAGGTCTATGCTTGGCTGGTAGAGAATCGGCCCGACGGGAAAGTGTTTTTGAATGAAAAAGAAAAGGAAGACTTTGAAAACTGGCTTGGTGTATGAAGGTTGAGTATTCAAAGGATTTCGAGCGAACCGTGAGAAAACTCTCTGGCAAGCGTCTTGATAGTGTGCGTGAGGCTATTCGAGAAGTGAAAAAGGCACGGAAGCTGACGGACATATCAGACTGCATCAAAATGCAGAACTACGATTTCATCTACCGCATACACATCGGAAGCTATAGGGCGTTCTTCAATTTTCATGTGGAAATTAAGGATGGGGTGGTGCGTTTTTTGTATCTCATACCGAGAGGACAAGCATACGACAAGGGGACGAAAAGGAACCTGAACAGAAATGATGTTTAAACGTCAAAGCGAGTATTGAATAGCAGATTGCTCACATTTTCATCGTTCTTGCCCTCTTGTCTTTGTAGACTTAACTTATAATTGAAACGCTGTACTGATAACAATCGACTGGCTTGAAACGTGATATTTGCCGTAGGCCAGGTTCAACTTAAAGCGGTTGAGGTTGATGCCTGCACCACATGAGAAGCCTGCACCGTGGTTGCTCTCCTCGTCTGTGCTGGCAATGGTCATCTCGTCGGCACGCCGGAAGTTGTAGCCGGCACCCACCCAGATGCAGTCAGACAGCAGGATATCGATGCCACCCACCAGGTGATTCATGAATTTATAGTTCCAGTGCGTGAGGTCAACCAGTGTGGCGTGAAACCGTAGTGGCGTGTGTACCAATCGTTTGCTTATGCCAAGCTGCACGTCCAAGGGCATGCTTTCGTAGGTGTCGTCGTAGCTTTTGAGTTGTCCGCCCAGGTTTTTGGCCACGAACGACAGCGACAGTTCGCGATCGGCATCGTAATAATTCAGTCCGAGGTCAACGCCCATGGCCAGCGAGTTGTAGCCGCCGATGTACGAGGTGATGAACTTTGCGGTGATACCTCCGGCCAATTGGTCGGTGAGCAGGTACGAGAAATAGCCAGACAAGGCGATGTCTTTGGCCGAAAATTCGCCAAGTTGCTGGTTCTCGGCCGTGGTTTGTTTCATTTTACCATAGTCAATGTATAGTGCGGAAACGGCTGCTGAGGCCCGCTCTTTAATCACTCTGTTAAACGCTGCGCTTAACATGTTGGCCCCAGCCATGTAGTTCATGTAGTTCAGGTTGATGGTCTTGTCACTCACAGTCGACAGCAATGCCGGGTTGTGGAATATCAGTGCCTCGTCGTCTTCCACCAACGAAATGTTCTCACCCCCCAATGCTGAGGCGTGAGCACTTGCTGGCAGACGTAGAAAGTTGTACACATTCTTACTTTCTTGCGCGATGGTGGTTGTGGCAACTGCTGTGAGCAAGAGGACGAAAAGGGCTTTTTTCATTTATTTTTCCTAATTTATGGGCAAAGATACTACTATTTTCAAATAACTCGTTATCTTTGTACATCTAATCCGTTAGGTAAACAACGTAAAAAAGAAGTGTTTATTGCGGTCGTTCAGCAGTCATTGCACGGCGTCCTACTATTCTCATCGTGAAGCAGCAAAAATCAGACATCCCCACAGTAGAAGAGCATCGTGCCACGGCATTCTTGCTGGGGCTCGTGTTGGTTCTGTCGGTCTTGTATGTGGCATTTCAATACAATAGCGCCCCGCAAGGCATGGATTTGTCTGACCAATCGCTTGACGATTTGGTGCAAGACATAGAACTGCACCCCGCCATGGATGACAAGGAGATGGTTAACACCATGGCCGTTCAACCTCCACAAAAGACCTTCAGCGAACGCATCAAGGCGGTGGATCAGCCGCTGAAACAACAAATTGAGAAGCTATCGGTTTCCACTACCAGTCCACTTTTGGTCGGTGATGGCGAGGCCGAGGCGTTGAATGCCAAGCTGTCGGCGGCACTTCCACCCGTCCCCATGGCCTCTGAACAGCCCTTGAACTTTCGCATTGTTCAGCAAATGCCCGAGTTTCCCGGTGGTGGATCGGCGTTCATTCAGTGGCTCACGCGTCAACTGCGATATCCACCATTGGCTCAAAGTCAGAGAATACAGGGCAGAGTGGTGGTGTCGTTCATTGTCAACAAGGACGGAAGCATTGCCGATGTGAAGTTGGAAAAGTCGGTCAATGCCCTGCTGGATCGTGAGGCATTGCGCGTCATCCGTATGATGCCCCGGTGGAAACCGGGTGTGCACAACAACCAACCGTGCCGCACCATGGTGGCCGTGCCGGTGGTATTCAAAATTTAGCAATTGATTAAAATACAACAATCTATGATGACATCTCAAGAAATCCTCAAACTGGTTAACAATCATCTCAACAGTTTGGCCGACGAACGGCAACCCCGCCATCTGTACGAACCAATAGAATATGTGCTAAGTCTGGGTGGCAAGCGCATCCGACCTACGCTCATGTTGTTGGCTTATAACCTGTATCGGGAGCATCCAGAGGACATTTTGATGCCCGCTTGTGGCATCGAAACCTACCATAACTATACGCTCTTGCACGATGACTTGATGGATCAGGCCGACCTGCGGCGTGGCCATGAAACAGTTCACAAGCGTTGGGATGCCAACACGGCCATCCTTAGTGGCGATTCAATGCTGGTTCTGGCCTACCAACGCATGGCGCAATGCAGGCCCGACAAGCTGAAAGAGGTCATCGACGTGTTTACACAAACGGCTTTAGAGATAGGTGAGGGACAGCAGTATGACATGGATTTTGAGAAGCGGGATGATGTAACAGAGGACGAATACATCGAGATGATTCGTCTAAAAACAAGCGTCTTACTGGCGTGTGCGTTGAAGATTGGCGCCATCTTGGGCGATGCTTCCGCTGAAGATGCCGATAACTTGTATCGCTTCGGCGAGACAATAGGCTTGGCATTCCAACTGCAAGACGACTTTCTGGATGTGTATGGCGACCCTAAAGTCTTTGGTAAGGCCATCGGAGGTGACATCGTCAGCAACAAGAAAACCTACATGCTCATCAACGCTTTCAATCGGGCTAACACCCAACAGCGTGCCGAATTGGAACGTTGGACACAGCTCAAGGACTTTGACAGACAGGAGAAAATCGATGCGGTGACGGCTCTTTACAACGACATGGGCATCGATCGTCTGGCACAAGACAAGATGGCGACCTACTATGAGGAGAGCAAGAAATACCTCGCTGCGGTACATGTGCCAACTGAAAAGAAGCGGGAACTGACGGCTTATGCGCAGCAAATGATGAAAAGAACCTACTAAGGCGGCCCCAATCTTCATCTGAATCTCCTGCAATCCACCTCACCTATAACCTATTCACCCTGTTAAAATTCGTTTGTTTTGCCCTATAGAAGACTCCCAAAGACTGATGCCGCACGATTGAAAGCCCTCAAGACGCTGCTGGACAATAACGATATCTATACCGTTAGGAATAGATTCGTGGACTGGAAGTTGCTCAACAAGGCTCAACAATTGTACGACAGATTGCTCACAGCTTGCGACCAATACCGCATCAGTAAGCAGGTTCAGGCTCGACAGAGCCGAAGGGTGAGCAAGCTACAGCGTAATGCTACCCTGTATCTCAGTCATTTCTTGCAAGTTTTGTTCATGTGCGTTGAACGGGGAGAAATCAAGAATAAGCAGTTAGAGCTCTACGGTTTGGAGCCAAACACAGCGAGTTTGCCCGACATCAAGAATGCAGAAGCTTTGAAAGAGTGGGGGAAAAAGGTGGTAGAAGGAGAGAAAGCGCGAATCAAGAAAGGCGGATGCCCCATCTATAATCCTACCATCAGCATGGTGTTTACGCATCATGACATATTCAAGGAGGCACATGAACAACTGCAATCACTGACGGCCAAGACAAAAAAGACGCAGGAAGAAATCGCCCTCTTGCGCCCAGAGGTAGATGAAGTACTATTGGATATTTGGAATCAAATAGAGAAACATTTTGAGGACGAACCGCCCGAAGTGCGCTTTCCTGCCTGTCGGAAGTTGGGCGTGG
>URFI01000055.1 GCA_900547085.1 uncultured Prevotella sp. | reverse complement strand
GTCTCTTTTCTTTCACTTTCAGTTTCTTCTTATTCTGCAAGGCTTAAAAACGCCTTTATGCCTCATGTGCGTTCTGATAAAGATATCTTTTGATGCTCTGCTTCGGCGTTTTTTCAAACTCTTCATCATGTAATCTGATGGCACTAAGCTTGCTATAGGCAGGTAAATCCTCGTTCAGTTGCAGCCTGTTTTGTTCCATGATTTCATCAAGATCCAATCTGTTGAGCCCAATAGATTCAGCTTCTTCCATGTCGGGGCATACCAATCCCACCAGTTTGTCGTTTTCTTGAATCACCACACTCTCGCTTACCATGGGCATGGCGTTGAGTCTATCTTCGATTTCTTCAGGGTAAATGTTTTGCCCACTCGCACCCAGCAGCATGTTCTTCAAACGTCCCTTGATGAAAATATTGCCTTCTGCGTCCA
This sequence comes from uncultured Prevotella sp., assembly GCA_900547085.1. GTDB lineage: Bacteria > Bacteroidota > Bacteroidia > Bacteroidales > Bacteroidaceae > Prevotella. The sequence continues at coordinate 11,149 of URFI01000055.1, read as the reverse complement.
TTGTTCCTAAGTCGCCAGTGTGATACCAGCCATCAGCATCCAGTGCTTCTGCTGTTGCTTCAGGATTCTTGTAATAGCCCAGCATCACGTTTGTGCCTCTTGCCCATATCTCACCGGGAACGTTCTCTGGATCGTTGCTGTTGATCTTTACTTCCATGTGATAGGCTGCACGACCGCAACTGCCAGGGACAAATGTCTTGTGGTCGGCGTATGCGATGATTGGGGCACACTCGGTTGTGCCGTATCCAACGGTATATGGGAAACCTATCTTCTGCAAGAAATTCTCAATGTCCTTATTGAAAGCAGCACCGCCAATAATGACTTCATGGAAATTGCCACCAAAAGCGTTGATAACCTCCTGTCCAATCTTCTCATGAATTTTTGTATTGATGACCGGCATGCTGAGCAACAGCTTCATCAAGTTGTTCTGTATCTTTGGGAAAACCCGCTTTCTAATAATCTTCTCGATGACCAACGGTACGGCAATAATTAAGGTTGGCTTGATTTCAGCGAATGCTTGAGCAATGACGGCTGGGCTCGGCAGACGGGTAAGATAGAATATGTGGCAGCCCGTAATAAACTCATAAATGAACTCAAAGGCCATGCCATACATGTGAGCCATGGGCAGAATGCTTAACACATGATCGCCTTCGCGCATGATGCCGCGCAACTCGTGCTGGGCAAAGTCTGCGTTTCCCCACATGGCACGATAGGGAATCATCACGCCTTTCGAGAATCCTGTCGTTCCGCTGGTGTAGTTAATCAGTGCCAACTCTTCTGGATTCTGCTCTATATAGTAGTTGACATGTTCTGGTCTGAAGTACTTAGGATACTTTTTACCGAACATCTCGTTAAGATGTTCTCGGGCGTATGTCAACTTCTCTGTTCTCGAAACGAACAACGAATAATCGGGAATATAGACGATTCCTTCCAAGTCTGGCATCTCTTTTTCGTCGATGACGGTTGCTACAACGTCGCCAACGAACAGCAATTTTGCCTCGCTGTGATTGACAATGTTGTGTATTTGTTCGGCAGTAAACTCGTGCAGAATGGGAACAGCAACGGCTCCATAAGTCAGTGTTGCTAAAAATGCGCATGCCCAAGCCGAGCTATTTCGGCCACAAAGTGCGATTTTATCACCCTTCTCAATACCGCTGTTCTCAAACAAGATATGCAGCTTTTCTATTTTACGAGCCACATCATGATACTGTAGAGTAATACCTCTATAGTCAGTCAGGGCATCCAAAGTCCAGTGGTCGATGATGCTCTTTTGGATGAGAGCATTAAAACTCTGAATTTCTTTCATGCTTCTTTCTATTTATCTTAGTTGGATTTTATTTCTGATGTGAAAATCATTAAGTTGAAATTTTCGGTGTCAGTGTAAATAATTCTATTGCACAATATTTAAGTATGTGTGCAAAGATAATGTCTTATTTGCACATGTACAAGAAAAATGTGCATGTTTTTTCGTAATATTCAATACATATTTAATGTTTTGATAACTTATCTTCATGGCACTAAAAGATAAAAGCAAGTCTGCCGTCACGAAAATGTCATGTTAAAGTAGCAGCTGGAAAATAGCGTCGAAAGTGTGAAAGTACCTATTCGTACCTCATGGATTTGGCCGGATGTATGTGGGAAATTAGGTAGCTTGGGGCTATTAAAACCACAACACTGATTAAGAGTGTTGCCACGTTTAGCAGTAATAAAACGAGGATATTGATTTCGACTGGTACCGTTGTTACATAATAAGTTTGTGGATCCAGACCGACTAAACCGGTATATCTCTGCAACAATACCAACCCAATGCCGATAAGATTACCGATGAGAAGACCGCGAGTGATGATAAAGACGGCAAACCATAGGAACGTATGTCTAATCATCCCGTTCTTGGCTCCCATGGCTTTCAGTACGCCAATCATGGTAACACGTTCGAGAATAATGATGAGAAGTCCTGAAATCATGGTCACTCCGGCCACGGCAATCATCAAGGCAAGAATGATCCAAACGTTCAGATCGAGCAAATCCAGCCATGAGAAAATCTGGGGACTGATATCTCTGATGGTCTTTGACGAATAAGTTTCGCCGTATTGATCTACCGTTCTGTTTAAGCGATTGATGAAGATAGCTTCCGTTTCATCAACCTTATTGAAGTCTTTCACCGTGATTTCAGCACCTGATACCTGATCTTTTTCCCAGCCATTAAGCTTCACAGCCGTGTAAAGGTCCATGAAGCAAGTGATGTCATCATATTGAGCCAGGTTGGTTTGATAGATGCCTGCAATGGTAAATCGCCTCACTCTGACCCCAGCGTGGTCAATGAAATAAGCAAATATCCTGTCACCTGTTTTTAATTTCAGCTTCTTTGCCATCGACATGGACAGCAATATTTTGTTGCTGCTTTTTGTGTCAGAGAAGGCAGGAATACTTCCTTCTATCAGATTTTGGTGGATAAAGGTGGAGTCAAAGTCAGGCCCAACCCCCTTGAAAACAACGCCAAGGAAGTCGGAGTCGGTTTTCAATACCCCTTGTTTGGTTGCAAATCGTTGAACATGCTCTACGCCTTGTGTGTTTTTCAGCACCTTGATCAAGGAGTCTGTCATCTGAATGGGATACGATTCTGAGGTCTGCAGTGTCATGAAGTTAGCCACTTGGATGTGGCTTCCAAATCCAATGACCTTCGCACTGACAGCATGTTTGAAACCAAACACCACGCAGACAGAAACAATCATCACAGCAAGACCGATGGCAATGCCAGCGGTAGCAATCCTAATGGCAGGCTTGGAAACCTCGGCCTTGTCACCGTTTACACTGTAAATTCTTCTTGCTATGAATAATGGTAAGTTCATCTCTGGTTCTGTCGTTATAGGACGATGTCATTTGACGCATTACTGGAGGAAAGAGCTTAGTTGGCAATTCCTTACCAACCCTATGTTACAATCGTTCTGTATCCACTCTTCCCGGGTATTTATCTAATGCCTCACGCAGCACTATCAGTGCTTTTTCAAGATCGTGTTTGTTGAGAACATAGGCGATGCGCACTTGATTGATTCCCGCTCCTGGTGTGGTGTAGAAGCCCGCTGCTGGTGCCATCATCACCGTTTCACCTTCAAATGAGAATTCTTCCAGGCACCATCGGCAAAACTTTTCACTGTCATCTACAGGCAATTTCGCTACCGTATAAAAGGCTCCCATCGGTATAGGAGAGTACACGCCCGGTATTTTGTTCAGTCCATCAATGAGGCATTTGCGTCGTTCAACATACTCATCGTACACCGTACGGAAATACTCTTCAGGCGCATCGAGCGATGCTTCTGCCACAATCTGTCCAAGAAGAGGAGGGGATAGGCGAGCCTGACAAAACTTCATCACGGCCTTTCTCACCTCAATGTTGCGTGTAATTAGCGCTCCAATGCGTATGCCGCATTCGCTATATCGCTTGGAAACCGAATCAATGAGGATAACATTGTCCTCAATACCCTTCAAGTACATCGCACTGATGTAAGGTGAACCTGTGTAGATATACTCGCGATAAACCTCATCGGAGAATAAAAACAGGTCATATTTCTTTACTAAGTCCCTGATTTGGTTCATCTCTCTGCGGGTGTACAGGTAACCAGTTGGGTTGTTAGGATTGCAAATCATGATGGCACGAGTATGCTCGTTAATCAGCTCTTCAAACTTTTCAACCTTGGGAAGCGAAAAACCTTCCTCGATGGTTGTTGCGATAGTCCTGATTTTTGCGCCCGCACTGATAGCGAAGGCCATGTAGTTGGCGTACGCAGGTTCAGGCACAATGATTTCGTCTCCAGGGTTTAAGCAACTCATGAAGGCGAACAACACTGCCTCACTGCCACCTGATGTAATAATAATGTCATCGGCCGAAACGCTGATGTCGTACTTTTTGTAATAGCCAGTTAGCTTCTCTCTATACGACAGGCAGCCCTGACTGGGCGAATATTCCAAGATGGTTCGATTGATATGTTTAAGTGCATCCAATCCTACTTGTGGCGTCGGAAGGTCGGGTTGCCCAATGTTGAGGTGGTAAACCTTGATACCACGTGCCTTTGCTGCTGTCGCCAAAGGAGCCAACTTGCGTATGGGCGACTCCGGCATCTCTAATCCTCGAACAGATATTTCTGGCATATAATTCAATTATCTTGTGGGGAATTGTATGATGGACTTTTCCCTTTTGTCCTGACAATCGTGCAAATGAGTGTGGTGCGTGGCATCATTCATGCCCACAACTCACTAGCATGTATGATGCAAAGGTAACAAATTAATCTGAACACCAAATGAAGTGTGGATATAAAATACCAGAGTTGGCATGAAATAATATTATCCACGCGTTCTGCATAAGACGCTCGTTCCATTTGTGGGATTTGTCGATTTTTACTACTTTTGCAAACATAACATTTAAGCAATATAGTAACTTCATTTAAAAGATATAACAATGAGAACGAGAAATGCTAATTGGTTTGAGACAAATGTACAATATGAGCGTCAGGCAGAAGACGGACTTTTCGCCAAGGTAAGAGAAACTTATGTGGTTGACGCCTTTACTTTTGGTGAGGCAGAAGATGCCATCACCAAAGAAATGGCGAGCTATTCAAGCGGTGAGTTCGTCATCAAGAACATCACGCCGGCTGTTTACAGTGAAATCTTTTTCAGTGATAGGGAGGGTGATGACAAATGGTACAAGGCCAAACTGATGTTTATCACCATTGATGAGGAAAAAGGTAAGGAGAAACGAACGGCCGTCAGTTATCTCGTTCAGGCCAAGAACATCGAGGGAGCCCTTCAAAATATCGGCGAAGTGTTCTCAAGTAGCGTGCTCGATTACGTGGTGGCCAATGTTTCAGAAACCAAAATCATGGATGTTTTTGAACACGATTTGAAGAAGGAACCCGATGACCAGCCTGAAGTATAAACGGCTGAGAAGAATAAGAGTGTGGTTCGTTTAAACTTACATAACCATGGTTGATGTAGCAAAAAACTTGCACGAAGTGCAGAAAAGGCTGCCCGATGACGTTTGTTTGGTAGCCATCAGTAAGTATCATCCCAAAGAGATGATTGCGAGTGCTTATGCGGCTGGGCAGCGCATCTTTGGTGAAAGCCGCGAACAAGAGCTTGCTGAAAAGGTGGAAGCGCTGCCTAAGGACATTGAATGGCACTTTATTGGACACCTGCAAACCAATAAGGTGAAATATATTGCTCCTTACATCAGCATGATTGAATCAGTCGACTCACCGAGACTTTTGCGTGAAATTAACAAGCAGGCAGCTCGCAACAACCGTGTTATTGACGTGCTGCTGGAGTTGCACATTGCTGAGGAGGCCACCAAATATGGCTTCACTTTGGCTCATTGTCGAGATTTCTTGGAGGCTGGCGAATGGCGTGAATTGTCGAATGTGCGTATCTGCGGACTGATGATGATGGCGTCAAACGTCGACGATGAGCGGCAGATACGCCAGGAAATGTTGACGGCTAAAGACTTTTTTGACGAAGTAAAGGAGCGCTATTTCGCAGACCAGCCATCTTTCAAACAACGCAGTTGGGGTATGAGTCACGATTACCTCATCGCCGTGACGTGTGGTTCTACCATGGTAAGAGTGGGTAGTGCCATATTTGGCGAACGCTAAATCACATCATAAAATAATGCAGCATCCTTTCCCTATCTATCCTTTCTGATTAATAGTGGAAAGGATGAATGTATACCTTCTTGCCTCCAATGATGTATATGCCTTGTGGCAAAATCGATTTGTCGGTTCCCATATACTTCCCATCTATGCTGAAAATGCGTTTATCGCTTGTCGCTTCTTGGGAGAAAGTTGGCACAATACCCTGTGTGGAGAACTTTTTGAGGAAGTCGAAATAAATGATTCCCTCTTTTTCAGTGATGTTATAAATAGGCTTATCTAACGGAACACCCGTCCACGGTTGATAGTTAGGAAGCGTTGTGTTGTTGGTTAGTTCGGTTACATTGTCAGTGGCTGGGAACAAATCACCTTTCAGTTGTTCTTTGTATTTATTCCGGTCACCATTGTACGAACTGAATAACAATCCGTCGGCAGGTATCACGGTCATGCGGGGTTCGCCCTTTACGTTGTTGACACTGTTACTCTCTAAACTAAATGCTTGGGCTTCATAATTAACATGATACACCATCATGCCATGCCCACCCAATCTAGAGTTCCAGCGTTTGTTTTGAATATTCTGAATGATGTAGTATTCTTTTGTACTTTTCTCCTTGTCGGCATAAATGCGGTAGGCTTTTCCACCGTCATCGATGTTCTTTAGGGTTACTTGTTGTGCGTCTTGCAGTTCTTCAATGTTCATCCATCCCATGGCTTCACGTTCCCATGCCGTGTAGGCCGTGGGACACCACCCATTGGCAGTATATTCACCTTCGTCCATCAAGCTCCATGCCTCCATTCCCTGATTGTTGACCCTTGCACTGGCAAGGACAGGATAGAAGTCGGGCAAACCCATGCAATGACTAAACTCATGACAGAACAGACCTATGCCCGAAATCATTTTTGGTTTAGGGCCTTTCTCGTTACCAATCAGTTCGTTGCTGATGCCAGATCGATATACCTTCTTGCCATCTGCGGTAAGATACGGGGTGATGGTTCCAGCCTTTGGCCACATCGTTTCGTTCTTTGCACCCATGTTTTGGCCATATCCTGCGTATACAACGTACACCAAGTCTACATAACCATCGTTGTTGGCATCGTATGCAGAGAAGTCAAGCGAGTCGTCCATGAGCTTGCACGCATCTGTAATCAATTCGGTAAACTCTTCACCGCCACCATTGGCATCTGTCCCTCCATAGTAGGCAAGCTCGTGTGGAAGTGTCACCGGGCCATAGATATCAAACTGTGGACAGAACGCTCCAAAGCTCATGTCTTTAAAATATTGTTGTACACTGGAAGCATTCTTGTTTTCGCCATGACCATAATCTTGCGGTTGTCCTTCGCCATTGAGAAACTGTTGGAACGATTTGCGAGGATTGGGGAGCGTGAATGGGGTGTCTTGGTAGGCAGCCAAAATGACAATTGCCTTAGGCGAACCCGTGTGTGGAAAGTAAGTCTTGTCTGATTTCACCGGCTCTCTTCGCATGGCACGAGTTTGCAGCAGTGTGTTTGCTTGTTCAAAGAAAAGCTTTTTGTCTTGTGCGGCAACTAACTTTTTTTCAGCAGCTTGTCGCCCGTTTTCTTCATGTGCCAACTGTTTACTCGCTGTTAAACGTCCAAATTTGTCAATCGCTGCGATGTAGAAAGTGTCTTGCTCGCGCACCAAAATAGCACCATCTTGCGTGCTATACCAGTTAAAATGTTCATCTCCATGCTGGTAAACTTGTAGAGTGGTTCCGTCTGGTTGGGTGACGATAAGCGGCATGTGCCAAGCCTTTGCAGCCCACGAGCAAACGGAAAGTATGAGTGCGAGTGTGATAAATAACAGCTTTTTCATTTGTATGGTATATTTCTTTCCATGGGCAAATGTACGAAAATAGTTTTGAATATCAATTGGTTTAGTCTTGTTTTCGATAGTTGAGAAATGATTCTTGGCATGACTTGAGAATGAATCAACTGCCGGTGTGTCCATCGTATCATCGTCCTAAGAAGTATAAGGGGCTCTGTTCTGTTGTCCAAACCCATTGACTTTGGCCTCTAAAGTCAATGCTATTGGAAGGTAAACCCATTGAGTTTGGCGGTCAAAGTCAATGAGTTTGCCAGGACGTTTAAATGATTATTGCAAAACAAATGAGACAGGCGGAGAACGACCTGACGTCTATTCACAGGATTGCACCAATCCCACAAAACTCTTTGTTAGCGTTACTGATGTTCTGCTTTATTTGCCGATGCAAAAGTGTTTGAAAATGTTCTCAAGTACCTCTGGTGTAGTGATTTGCCCCCCTGTGATGTCTGCCAGTTGGTCAAGGCAAACACGCAGATCTTCAGCTATGAGATCTCCGCTGAAATCTGCTTTTAACCCATTGATTACTCGAGTGATGCTTTCTTTGGCATGAATGAGGGCATCGTAATGGCGAGCACTCGTGATAATGACATCATTCTCCGTGATTTCGGGAATATTTGCTTTTTGGTAGAGTAGGTTTTCTAATTGGTCGATGTTCGTTCCTAGTTTGGCACTGATTTGTATGGTTGATAAATTGTTTGTTGACAACTTGTCAGGAATCGTTCTGATATCAATCTTATTTTGAACGAGAATCACTTGTTTGTCCTCACAATTCTCCTTCATTTCTTGAATCTCGCTACGACTAGGCTGTTTATCAACCAACCATAAGATGATGCGTGCTTCGCTAAGCTTCTTATAGGTGCGCTCGATACCAATCCTCTCTATCTCATCATTCGTTGAGCGAATGCCCGCTGTGTCAATAAATCGAAACGTGACACCTTTAATTTCGGTCGTGTCTTCAATGACATCTCTGGTCGTACCATGAATGTTGCTCACGATGGCTTTCTCTTCCTTTAGTAGCTGATTGAGAAGTGTGCTCTTTCCTACGTTCGTTTTACCAACAATGGCCACAGCTACACCTTGTTTATAAGCTTTTCCTGTTTCAAAAGAGTGAGCAAGTGTATACAATCGTTGGTCAATAGTTTGTGCCAAATCAAGCAATTCTGTTCTGTCAGCAAACTCAAGTTCTTCGTGATCGCTAAAATCGAGTTCAAGTTCGAGCAACGAAGTTATCTTCAGTAGCTGGTTTCTTAACAGAGCCAATTCATCGGAAAAATGACCTTTCAATTGACTCATGGCCATTTGGTGTGTGGCACGATTGGTAGAAGCAATCAAATCGGCTACTGCTTCAGCCTGACTTAAATCCATTTTGCCATTCATGAAAGCTCGCTGCGTATACTCTCCAGGATTTGCTTGGCGGCAACCATTCTGAATGAAGGTTTTAAGAATTTGTGAGATGACATACTGTGAGCCATGACAGGATATTTCAACTGCATTTTCGCCAGTATAGGAATGGGGTGAGCGAAAAACAGAGACCAACACCTCGTCAATAACATCTCCATCTTGGTTTGTCAAATGCCCAAAATGCAATGTCTGCGGTTTTGCTTCTGTTAGTCTATGATTGGATTTGGAAACAAATACCTTGTCTGCAATGTTGATGGCGTCATTACCTGATAGACGAATCACGGCTATAGCGCCGCCAGCCCGTGTGGATAAAGCGCAAATTGTAGAACTTGCGTCCACTGAAGATAGATTGTGCGTGTTGTCGCTTTGAGTAAGTTGCATCGAATGATTTAATGTTGGATTGAGTATAAAAACAAGTTGTCAGACCCGACACATCATGGGTCTGACAATCGGAACGTTCAGATTGTCCCTTGTATAGAAGAGGTTAGATAGTCGCTCTTTAAATTCTATCAAGTACAATTTGTATTAACCCGTCAATAGAATTTTTGTATTCTACATTTGCCTTTTGAGCACGACGATTAGCTATCACCATGCAACACGTCATAGCCTTGTGTCCTAATAGCTTAGCAAGGCCTGCTAAAGCACTACTCTCCATTTCGAAATTGGTGATGCGGTAACCGTTGTATTCGAAATTTTCGATTTTTTCATTTTGTTTCGGGTCGGGCAGAGGTATGCGCAATTCTCTGCCTTGTGGACCGAAGAAGCCACCACAAGCAATCGTCACACCGCGGACCATGTCATCACCCGCAACGCGATCGAGTGTTTCTTTATCTGAATCAATGACATACGGGGCGCCTTTTTGTGGGTTCCAGTCCATGTGTTTTTTGAAAGCTTCTTCAAATTCTAAGTCACAGGCTTCGTTTCTTCCAGCGTAATAATTCAGCAAGCCATCAAATCCGATACTCTTCTCACTGGCAATGTATGTTCCTTCTGGCGTATATTCTTGCAATCCGCCACAGGTGCCAAGTCTGACCAAAGTAAGTGACTTAAGCGGTGATTTCTCATGACGGGTGGTAAAATCAATGTTAGCCAATGCATCCAGCTCGTTCATGACAATATCAATATTATCACAGCCAATGCCCGTGCTTACCACACTGATTCGTTTTCCTTGGTAGGAACCTGTAATGGTATGGAATTCTCTACTTTGTATGTCGCACTCTACTTTTTCAAAATGAGAAGCTACCAGCGACACGCGACCTGGATCGCCTACCAAAATGACCTTGTCGGCCAATTGTTCGGGCTTGACATGTAAATGGAAAACACTACCGTCGGCATTGATGATAAGTTCTGATTCTGCAAAATATTTTTTTTCCATCATTGTAGGGATTTAGTTGGTTAACAATTTGTTTTCTTCGTTTCTTACTGACTTTTCAAAGTTTTGCACATCTATTCTTTGTTGCTGTATGGTTTCTTCAGCCTTCAGCAGCTTTGATTGCATGTTTTGTTGTTCGGATATAGACGCTCCGCTATAATCATATCTCATTTTGGCCAAAGTTTTCTCATTCTGTGCCAGTTGCGCTTTCATTTCAGTCAATAGAGTGTACAATTCTTTTGTCTTGTTGCTTTTGAAATCATCAATCTTTGTATAGACAATCTTGTCATTAATTGGGAACAGAAAGCCTGGCTTTGAATTTGCTTGGTGATTGTTTTGCTTTAAACTTTCCAATCTTCTCAGTGCGGCATCCCTGTTTCCAAAGGCCCATGTGTCTTTAATGCTCGTCAACTTGGCAAAAGACTTGAGCTGTTCTTCACTAAGATTATCTTGACTGAAATTAAGGCGCGGCATTGTTGGCACGAATGTATAGATGCACACTTTACCTTCTGGTTGATAGCGGTCACTGACTAACCAGCCCAAGGCATACATGTCATCAATGGCCAACAAATAATCGTTAGCAGTAGAGTTGAATGGCAATCCATAATTCTCTGGCTTATAAAAAGTTCCGTCCTCATTGTTGAACAATGTCATGAAGATGTCATAATCACCCAAACTTTTTCCTCCTTGACCGGAAAAGAATAAGGTCATACCGTCAGAAAGTAGAAAAGGGTAGTTGGCATTGTCTACCTCTTCATCCAATTCTACTAATTGTTTTGGTTTACTCCAGATGTCTCCTAGTAGATCAGTTGAATACAGGTGATATCCCTTTATGGTATCACCATCGGCATAGATACGGTGATTGCCAAGTTCGTTAGTATAGGAGGATTGGCC
>URFI01000054.1 GCA_900547085.1 uncultured Prevotella sp. | reverse complement strand
AACACTTCTCTGACCAAAAAGAGCAACTACAACTTTTCACTTGGAGTAAAACCCGTCGTATTTTAATGAACGGCCTACGTCTACTCAACAATCTGCATTTTCCTATGTCAGCCAGATGAGAGACTGGTTGCCACGTGAAATCGGCGGACTTCTTTGGTTTGGCAATGATGATGGGAACATGGTTGCATATACTCCTATCTATTGCGGAAATACAACACAACCAGAGTGTTACAACACGCCAGGTGCAGATGCTGTTACATTCTCAGATAAAAATGCGTTTTGGGTTTGTAACTGGGTCAGCAACATGGTTTACCCGCGTTATTATCAGATGTTTGGAGACCTTCAAACAGTCCGTGATTCTTTGGAATCATCGTATTTTAACAATCAACAAGAAATTGAAGCTGAAGCTCAAAGACGATATAGCTCCAACAAACTTGATGCAATTAATTATCTTAATGATTATTCCAACAAAAAGGCGCAAGAGATGCTTGGGCGATGGAAGCAACTTGCAATACATTTGATTGTGAAATACAACGACATGACAATAAAGCCAGAAAGAAACGGTCGATTCCTAAAAACAAAGACAGGCCTCGGAGCTAAAGTCAAACGTCCCGGCTTTCCAAAATCATTTGCAAAGGAACTTGTCACTCGCACTGGAACAAAATATTTGACGAAGGAATAAAACTAACACTTTCAAGATAAGGTTATTTTACATGCTACTTTCATATAACCGTTATTATGGTAAATACAAAAGGCTCACTAGATAATTCACAGACGACTGAGAAAAAAGTTAAGGTGTAACAGGCCTGTTCTTGTGTTAATCTCTCTTAAAATCAGTGTTTAGTTCGCCCGTTTCATCAGATTACAATGAAAAATGAGTACCTTTGCAGCTGATTTAGTCCGTTAAGGCCAGAATAAGTACTGATAAGTATCAGTCGCCTTGCGGAAGAAAACCGTTTATTAATAAATAATAATGTACGCAATCGTAGAAATTAACGGTCAGCAGTTTAAAGTTGAACAAGGAAAAAAGCTTTTTGTTCACCACATCAAAGATGTTGAGAGTGGAAAAACTGTTGAGTTTGACAAGGTACTCCTGGTAGACAATGAAGGAGCTATCACTGTCGGCACACCTACTGTAGAAGGTGCGAAAGTAGTAGTAGAAGTTGTGAACCCTCTTGTGAAAGGTGACAAAGTCATCGTTTTCAAGATGAAGCGTCGCAAAGACTATCGTAAGAAGAATGGTCATCGCGAGCAGTTCACTGAAGTAGAAGTTAAACAAGTAATCGCTTAAATTTTAGGAGGAATTCAACAATGGCACATAAGAAAGGTGTAGGTAGTTCTAAGAACGGCCGTGATTCAGAATCGAAAAGATTAGGCGTAAAGATTTGGGGTGGTCAAAGTGTCATCGCAGGCAACATCATCGTTCGTCAACGTGGCTCAAAGCATAACCCAGGACAGAATGTAGGAATGGGTAAAGACGATACACTATATGCTTTAAGTGATGGTATCGTTTACTTCCAAAAAGGTCGTAAAGACAAGAGTACCGTTTCTGTTCTTTCAGAAGAAGCTTACGCAGAAAAAATGAAAAAAGCAGAAGCTTAACAATTTTCAAACTTATTCCAAACAAACAACAGGTTTCCCAATTCTCATCCGAGGATTGGGATTCTTGCTTAAGAATCTTTCCCAACATTACAAGATACTATTTGACTTTCAGTGAGAAGTTGTGTAGCCCCAAACTCTAATCATAACGAATTATTAGTCTGTAGATTCAGTGAATATAACTATGCTCCTACAGTGGCCGCAGTTTCTCGTCATATATGTAATGACATAACGCAGCTATATTGCCTATCATCATAACCGTCTGTGAAAGGAAATTTTTGAGACCAAAGCCATGTGAGCAGTGGTCTCAAAAATTCATTTCTTATTGTTTTTCAACCTTCAGTTTGGCAGGTTTCATTCCTGCTGAACAGTCGATGGTGAAGACGTAGGTTTCTCCATCTTTGACTGTTGCATCGTCGGCGATGGCGATATTGCCATCTTTCTCCTGAACTTTGAAATAGGGATTGTCGGTAACGAGATAATGGTCGGAACCAGCTTTACCGAATTCCACACCCCAGTTGGGCTGACCGAAGAACTTGAAGTTGATATCTTTGGCATTCAGTTGCTGTCCGATAGTCAACGTCACTTGGTATACTTTATCAGCTATGGGAGCCATGGCCACATCAACATCTACCCCAGTCCACCAGCCATGGTTGATGGCTTTCCATGTAGGCTTGTTCACGCCTTCGCTTCCGATAATCCATATACAACCTGTGCCGTCGGGTTGCAGTGAGGCTGGGTTGCCATTCTCTGCCAGCGGATGTATGCGGAAGTACTTCTTCTCGAAGTCTGCCGTGAGCGAATAGCTTCCCGTGAGGGCTTTGAATGTGAATGTGCCGTCGTTGTTCCGGCTCAGGAAATCTGGGTCGTAATACCATTCGTCTGATTTCATTTCCGGTGATCCCTCAAACTCATATAGTTTTCCTCGCGACATATTTAGCACTTGTGTTTCGCCGCTTGCGGCAAACTGAACTAATGTGACTTGGGCTTCGTAGGTTGGTCCGTACTCGAAATACCGCATATCGAAGCTGATCTCTACATCTCCCGCATTCTCAGATGTGAAAGTGATGTCGCCTCCGTTTCCTAGAGACACTTCCTTGCCATTCCATCCAAACAACAATGGCTCGTATGTATTCCCAACGGCAGGAGCCTTGAAATGGCCCTTCGTAACCGTAGAGGTAGTATTGATGATAGTGGTGAACAAGTAGGGATTCTCGGTTGACGGTGTCATGGCATAAGTTTTCCCGTCTGCACAAACGAAATCGATGGATTTGAATTTCGGACGTTGGATGTCCACCTCAAGACTTTTTTCTGTTATTGCCAGAGATACATCCTGCAGTGTGAAGCGAAGCTCGGCCGTACCATTGGGTATGGAACGGAAGAAAGGTGCTTTGATGCGTCCACTGTATGTTCCCTCGGTCTTGGTTCTGACGGTTTGCGTGGCTACGACTTCCCCGCCATAGCACAGTTCTACTTTAAGGGTGGAGAGGGGAGTTCCCGTGCTGTTAGTGCAGTTCACATACTGTCGCCCATTGTGGCGGAAAGTCGTTCGGTGGATACCGTGATGACAGGATTCCCTGTCGTGGTTTCGTCATCACTACAGGCCGCAAGTAGCGGCACTGTAATGAAGAGAGCAAGGATATGTTTGATATATCTTTTCATTTTCAATCTTTTTTAGATGTTAAAGAAGGATTCCATATACATGATACAACACCTTCGGCAGGAACTGTTACCTGGAAGTTGTATGCGCCGTTACTGACGGTTATCATCCGGTCTAAGCCGCCATTGTTGGCCAAGACGATTCCGTAGGTGGAGTCGGGATTGCGGAATGTGGCATAGTCTACATCCTTAATGTGTGCGCTGCGGCCTGAAGCTTCTATCCGAACGGCTCCGGGGTGTACCACGCTGGATATGTGGGTGATGATGTAGTAGTGAGAGTTGCGGCGCAGCGTCTTGTAGTCAGAAGCGATGTCTACGGCGCCGTAACAAGTCTGACAGCCACCGTCGAGGTTAGGACCCATTTTCTCATCGAGCATTAGGTTCCATACCAGCACAGCCTTGCACTGTCTGTTTACCGTTCCCAAGATGATGTTTTTCATATCGGCCAACAGTCTGGCGGAAAGATTGCGTCCGTCGTTCCATGTACCGATAGAACTCTCAGAGAAGATGAGTTCCTTGTTTGGTGCCTTGTCATGGATGTCATCCAACTCGGTATTGCTTCCACCATAGTCGTGATAGGCTGCACCCACAACATATTCAGACCCTTCGAACTCGTTGCCAAGCGCGTTGTATATCTTGACGGGATAGTCTTCCTGATCGGCCTTGTTGTCGTAGTTGTAGTTGTGGTCGAAAAGGTAGATCTTGGTCTTCAGCGAATTCTTTTTGAAAGCTTTGGCCAATTCTTTCACAAACTCTGCCTGTTCCTGCCAGGGCATATAGGTCGATGCGCAGTTGGCTCTGTTGAGCGGCTCATTCTGTGGGCTCACTGCATAGATGTTGATGCCTTCAGCTTTCATGGTCTGTACAAACTTCACGAAGTAGTTGGCATAGTCGGTGTAATGATCAGGATTTACATGTCCGTCGGTCCATGAGTCGAATGGAGCCTTTGTCTTCAGATCTTTCACTTTCATCCATTTCGGACAGGTCCATGGTGCTGCTACAATCTTGAGTTTGGGATTGATGGCAAGAATCTCCTTGAGAATGGGAATCACGTAGTCAGTCTCGTCTTTATAGAGACGGAAATGTTCCAGTCCTTTCTCGTCACACAAGGTGTATTCGGTGCTCGAAAAGTCGTTGCATCCGATAGATATTCTCGCATAGCTCACTCCGTATCCTTCTGTTTCCGAATAGGTGCGTTTCAGAAAATCGGTTCTGTCTGCAGCACTCATGTGAAGGAGATTGTAACATGTGCTGTAAGTGATGGCAAAGCCAAATCCGTCGATTTCTTGTCCTACTTTCGTGTCATCGATGAGAATAGTCGACGGAGCTAAAGACTCTCCGGCTTTGAGCGAAATTTCCTTCTGAGCCAGTTGCATGAAACCGTCGGATGTTGTAGTGAATGTTTTCACCTTGTTGGTTTGAGGAACCGGAGAGGGTGTGGGATTCTCCTTCTTAACTTCAGGCTGAATATTGAGACCACTGTCCACTGAGCATGCAATAGACAAGAAAAGGCTGGCACTGAGAAGCAGTGAAGTGATATACATATTTTTCTTTTTCATAAGTTTATTGATAATTGATGGGATTGGAATTAATAGCCGGGGTTCTGACGTAGGTTATCGTTCTCGTCAATAGCCGACTGAGGTATTGGGAGCAAATAAGAGTTCTTATCAAACGTTCTTGCCTGTGGTAGACGTCCTTCATCTCTGCTGTTGAGACTATTCATGACACTTTCCACTTTGTCGTTGCGACACAGATCGTACCACCGCTCACCTTCCATGGCAAGTTCCAACCGGCGTTCCAGTAATACGGCTTCCTGCATTTTTTCTTTAGAAGACGTGTATTTGGTATCCAAAACGGGGAGCTTGGCCCTTTGCCTGATGATGTTCACGAGTTTGGCTGCTTCAGCCAAATTGCCCTTGTTTGCATAAGCTTCTGCCTCAAGAAGGATGATGTCAGCCAAACGAACCACATATACGTTGTTGTAACCTGAACGCAGTTTATACATGAAGGCATAGTGTGAAGACGGATAGTAGTTACTCCACGTGCAATCATAATAAACGATGGTCTGATTCTTTCTCAGCGTGTCGTTCTCGGCCTCAAAAGCTCTGATAAGGTCGCGCGATGGGGTTACCCATTTGGCCCAAGTGAAGCTGTTGTCATAATCTTCCAGACATCGGCCGTACATCCATGATTCCCAGTTGCCGGCTCCAGGGAACCACTGAATCTCAAGTATTCCCTCAGTCGTGTTGCGCTTCATGCAGTTCTTGGCTTTAGCATTCCATCCCCATAGGGTTGCAAAATCTTTTTCTAAAGCTACGCCAGGCGTGTTCCTCACCTTTTCAGCGTAAGCAATCACCTTGTCATAATCGCGTACGGCCTTCTCGGCGTATACCTTGCATAGGAATGCCTGTGCTACGGTCTTCGACATCTGTGTGCGGTCGGTTGACGAAATGTCGGGGGCGTTTAGCTCTGCATATTCCAAGTCTTCTATAATCTGCTGATAACATTCCTCTGTTGTAGAACGTGGTGGAAAGTAAGTGGGATAAACCTCTTTGATATTGTTGGAGGTAATGGTTTGCGCCACTTTCGTGATGACTGGCAGTGAGCCCCACATCCTGACCATGCGGAACATCATCAAGGCACGGAATATTTGTCCTTCCGCACGCCATTGACGATATTCTGCATCGCTAACTTCTCCTTTCTTGTGAAGCTGTTCTACACCATTGATGAGCACGTTGGCTTTGGCAATGTCTTCCAAATACCGACTCCAGTCGCGGCTCATCGTTCCCGTGGCAGCATCCAGGGCATTGGTTTCCGTGGGAATGGTTTCCTGCCCGGTTGTTCCTCCGTAGGCATTGTCGGCATGGGCTTCTCCCAGCAGCAGATAGTCCAGATGCATGTGTTCCTGCCGGTTTTTTAAGAGTTTGTATAAAGCCGTTCGCTGGCTCAGGGCAGCTTCCCTATTCTTCAGTACGGCTGTAGTTGTGTCGGTTTGTGAGCCTTCGGTTAGTTCCGAGGCTTGGGATATAGGCTCTGTGTCTAATGAACAGGCTGTTGTGGCTGATAGCGCACATCCCATTAGTATTGTTTTGATATATTGTTTTGTTGTCATGATGATAGTTGTGTTAATAATTAGAATTCTACTTTAAGTCCCATGACAAACGAGCGATTCAGGGGGTAAGTTCCCCAGTCGATTCCTTGCACACCACCACTGTTTCCATACTGGTTTACCTCCGGGTCGCGACCGCTGTAGTTGGTCCACGTCAGGAGATTGGAAAACGAGATGTATGGCATGAGGCGGGTAAGGTGAAGTTTGTCGATAGCGTTCTTAGGAACATCGTAGGATAAGGATATGTCCTTAACCCGCAGATAACTGCCGTCTTCAAGATAATAGGTGGAGTTTTGCTGATTAAAGCCTACTCTTGGAACAGACTTGTTTTGGCCTGGTACTCTCCAACGGTCTAGAACTCCTTTACTTTGGTTTCTTCCGTTAAACATACCTTCACTTTCCATACGCGACACATTATAGATGTCATTGCCCACGCTACCCTGCACGAGGATGCTCAGATTGAGACCCTTCCATGAAAAGGTGTTGGTCAGACCATAAGTAAAGTCTGGATTAGGGTCGCCGATATAAGTACGGTCACTGGCCGAAACAACACCGTCTTCATTCACGTCACGATAAATCATGTCGCCCGTTTCACGATCCACGCCATCGGCCACGTAACCCCAGAAGGCTCCCAACGGATGGCCTACAGCGTTTCGCACCACGCTTTGTCCCACATTGTCATTGGTGACGGCACCCCAGTACACCGGAACCAGCTCGAGACGGGTCAGCTTGTTACGGTTGAACGAAATATTGAAATTGGTATTCCATTTAAAGTTACCAGTCAGGTTTTTGGAGTCTATGGAGAATTCCATTCCCTTGTTTTCAATTTCTCCTCCGTTGTAGGTCAGGTTTCTGGCAGCAGCGCTTCCAGCCGGCAACGTAATGTGCATCAGCATATCACTGGTCTTCTTGTAGTACCAGTCAAAATAGAAAGTCAATCGGTTGCGCAACAAGGTCAAGTCAAACCCAATATCCATTTGAGAGGTTGTCTCCCAGGTAAGTTCGGGATTGCTCAGTGAACCTTGTGTTCGGGTTGGAACAGCGTGTTCGTTGCCAGTCTCCCACCATTGTATGCGTCCGAAGTTGTAGAGAGCCAGATAGCCGTAGTCTCCCAGTCCGCTTTGGTTACCGGTTTGTCCCCAACCGCCTCGAATCTTCATGTCGTCGATCCATTCTATGTCTTTCATGAAGTTTTCGTTGGAGACACGCCAGGCGCCTGAGAAAGAAGGGAAGATACCCCATCGGTGTCCGGGAGCGAGCCTTGAGCTGCCATCGGCACGTAGGTTGGCGGTCAGCATATACGTGCTGTTCCAGTTGTATTGCAAACGACCGAAGAATGAAAGGATCTTCCAGTCGGAAGCAGATGAACCGGTGCCACTCCAACTGATTTTATTGGCAGCGTTGAGTGTGCGGAAGAGGTCGTCGGCATAGTCGGATCCATTGATATAGTTCTGGCTCCAGTCGCTTTGCGTCCATGAAGAACCAGCCATGGCGTCCAGTCCGTGTTTGTCAAAATTCTTTTTCCAATTCAGCACGTTATCAATAGTCCATACCGTTCCAGCCGAGCGCCCGTCATAGCCCGTACCGTTCTGGTTGCGACCCTCGCGTGTAAGTTTTGGGTCAAGAAAATTGGTGACGATTGAGGATGACCGATCAAACGAAACGGTGCTTGTCAATGTAAGTTCTGGTATGAAGGTAACGATAAACTTTCCAGTTGCCAACAGTTTGTTATATTGGCTCTTGTTGTCTTTGGTACGGGCAATATTCTCCAATGGTCCGTCCACATTTACACCATAAAAGTCGGTGTAATACTGTCCCGGGCGAGCTTGATCCCATATTGGAGCATATGTCGGCGTGCTTAGAATGGCGGGAACCACACCACCTCGGTCGCTACTCGTTCCCGAGATAATGCCTGTTCCTTTAAAAGTATAGTCAGAATAAGCCACACTGCCGTTGAACGTGAGCCATTTACTGATTTCGTTCTCCAGCGATCCCCGCATATTGTAGCGTTTGTAGCTGGAGCTCACAATCACACCGTTCTCTCCCGTGTAACCTCCTGAAAGGTAATAGCGCAGCTTATCGTTTCCGTTGGTAATGGCCAGTTGGTAGTTCTGCACGTTGCCTGTTCGGTACACTTCCTTCTTCCAGTCGGTTCGGTCTCTAAGTTCTGCGGGGAGTTTCAGACTCAAAACGCCCTTCTCGTTCATATCATTGATGAGATCCTTGTATTCTTCTGCGTTGAGTGGATCTTGGTTGTCACGAACGGTGTTGAAGGCATAATGTGCACTAAGGCTTACCTTAGCCACACCAGATTTTCCTTGTTTGGTTCCGATGATAACTACACCGTTGGCAGCTCTCGATCCGTAGATGGCTGCCGACGAAGCATCCTTGAGGATTTGGATGTTGTCAATGTCGTTGGCCGATAGATAGTCAATGTTGTCTACAGGCACACCATCTACCACATACAGCGGGTTATTGCTTCCGTTGAGCGAAGTGGTACCTCGCACACGTATCGTCGGCGCAGAACCTGGTTGGCCGTTGGCCTGACTAATTTGCAGTCCGGCTGCTTTTCCCTGCATACCCTGCACGGCGCTCACAATTGGACGTGTTTCCAGGTCTTCGGTGTTCACACTCGATACGGCTGTGGTCACATCCTTTCGTTTCACCGAACCGTAACCTATGGCCACAACCTCTGAGAGGATGTTGGCTTCCTCCTCCATCACAACATGCATATTGGATTGTACACGTTGTTCCAAAGTTCTGTAGCCTACATAAGAAATGCTCACACGCGCAGAGCGGTTAGCCTCAAGACTAAATTTACCGTCAATATCGGTTACGGTCCCGCTGCCGGTTCCTATTACCTTCACGGTAGCTCCTATAATGGGTTCTTGATGGGTATCCAGGACTACACCGCTCACTTTTATCATTTGTGCGACGGCTGTCATGGTAAAACACAGGAACACCACAGAGAGCATGATGGCTTTTGGCCACAATTTCTGATTGTTTCTCATTCTAAATGTTTTTAGTTATTGACAGATGTTTAAGTTTCGTTTTGCAAATTTAATTAATAGAATCAAGCTTTGTCTACATACAAAGGTATCAATGTGGATAATTCTGTATGGTGAAAAATGATATATTATTGATATACAATGTGCTGTGTTTGATATTCAGATATTTTAATATAGAAATGATTTTGTTCTTTACAGTTTGAAAGCATCATAAAACAGCGTAAAATGTTTGTTGCAATTGAAAAATATGGTATATTTGTATGCCTATTAATTATATTTAACCGTCATGAGAATAAGACTTTTACTCTTATTTTTTATCTTCGCTTTGTCCCAGGAATCTTC
The DNA here is from genome assembly GCA_900547085.1 of uncultured Prevotella sp. GTDB lineage: Bacteria > Bacteroidota > Bacteroidia > Bacteroidales > Bacteroidaceae > Prevotella. The sequence continues at coordinate 1,901 of URFI01000054.1, read as the reverse complement.
TATGGCGCAATCCAATCGTTCCGAGACACAGCTTTCTCTTAACGAGCTCTATTCACTTTTAGACCGCTCCATCAAAAATTCACAACAACATATCAAGGCCAAAGAGCGTCGTCTTTCTGTCTTACGCCGGCAATATGAAGGCATCAGCAATCTTCAAGCACGCTATGAGTTGGCGGACGGATTGTATCGTGAATATTACTCCTACAGCAATGACTCTGCGCTGGTATGGCTTGGTCGCGGACTGGAATTAGCCAAAACATTGAAGCGCAAAGACCTTCTTAACAATCGTCGGCTGCTGTTGGCCAATCAGTATGGACTCTCTGGATTTTACAACGAGGCCATATTCCATTTTCAGCAGATTCCTCTTGACCAGCTTAGCAGGGAGGATCGCATCAACTATTATTTCGTTGGCAGCCATTTCTATGGGGATTTAGCTTTCTTTTCAAAAGATTCACAGGTTGAGCAGCAATATTATCATCTTGTCGACCGATACAGTGATTCTCTCAATGCCATCGCCCCCCACAATTCTATTCCATATTTATGGAGAAAGACCGAAAGACTTAACAACAGCGAGCGATATCAAGAGGCACTGAAAACATCTACCCTATGGGAAAAACAGGTTAGCTACGGTACCCACGACTATGCTATCATGGCTTTCTTCCGCGCGGAGATCTACCGGAAGATGAAAAACCGTGATGAGCAGAAACGTTGGCTGACTATATCGGCCCTGTGCGACATTAACAGTGCTGTCATGGATCAGAGTTCTCTGTGGAATCTCGCCAATCTGCTCAGTGAGGATGGCGATAACGATAGAGCCTACCAATATATGGATTTCTCGTGGACTTGCGTTTCCCATTTCAGCACGCACATGCGTGGCTGGCTCGTTTCGCCCATCCTGACACTCATCAACAACAACTACCGCGACAGTCTGCAAAGTGCCAACCACCATCTTATGTTACTCATCGTTGTTGTCAGCCTTCTTTCCATTATTCTGCTCGGCATCATCTTCTATGTTCAACACAAACGGACACAGCTTGCCAAGGCCAGAAACGAATTAAAAAGCATCAACAGTCGATTGGAAATACTCAACGAGCAACTTTCAAATGCTAATACGCTTCTTTCATCTACCAATCATCAGCTTTCCGATGCCAACAAGATGAAAGACGAGTACATAGGAAAATTCCTTTCCACGTGTTCCGAATATATCGACAAACTCGATAACTACCGCATCAAAGTCAATAGAAAGCTCAAGGCCAGACAATATAACGACTTGTTGAAAATGACGGAGACCGACGAGCTCAAATCCAATGAGCTGAACGAGTTATTCTACAATTTCGATACCGTCTTTCTTCATCTTTTTCCCAATTTTGTCAATGATTTCAATGCGTTGCTCCAACCAGAACATCGTATCCACATTGCCCACGGCGGACAGCTGACTACTGACCTGCGCATCTTTGCGCTCATACGACTGGGCATTGAGGAAAGTTCTCGCATTGCTGAATTCCTCAATTATTCACCTAATTCTATCTATAATTATCGTGCCCGCATCAAGAAAAAAGCCCTTTGCGACCGCAATGAATTTGAGAAGCTTGTTAAGAATATAACGATGTAGGACGCACATCATATTTAAATATTATTTTATAAGAATTTAAATCTTTCTTTTTTTCTATGGAATGTTATCGTTTTTACACTGTTTTGTAACAACACTCCTTTATTTTTGTAAGCAAAATAAGATAACACTGAAAAAAATGAAAGTCATATTCATTGTACAAGGTGAAGGCAGAGGACATCTGACACAAGCCTTGACTTTAGAGAAAGCACTGCGTGATTGTGGTCACGAAGTAACGTAAGCATCCAACTTTAGCCGCCTTTGTGTGGGCTTCCAGCTTTACTACCTTTGC
>URFI01000053.1 GCA_900547085.1 uncultured Prevotella sp. | reverse complement strand
ACAATCATCGTCAAACAACATGAACCCTGCGAACGACAATGCTCGCACTTTTGCCGGCTACCGTGGCATAGATATTGGAAATTTTTAACGTCTATACCGTGGAACCGCCTATAAAATCTCTCGTGTACGTACAATATATATGAGATAAAATGCGTACTTTTGCAGATAGAATGATAAACGTACCCTCACTGATTCAGCTTAAGGCGTTCGCGCGCATTGACGGACTTTGGCTGGCACTGTTATGGACAGCCAGTTTCATGAGTATGATGTACATGCCCAAGAGTGCATTGGGAGGCCTGCTGATGCTGGCCACGCCCCCTTTCATGCTATGGCGATTCATCAAGTTTCGCAACTATGCACTCGATGGTGTCATATCCTTTGCGCGAGGATTGGCATACGGTTGCTACTGCATCTTCTACGCTTCCCTGCTTTTTGCCTTGGTTCAAACAGCATATTTCCAGTTCTTGGATGGCGGACATTTCGTTCAGATTATGCATCAAGCCCTACAGACCATGGAGGGCGTATATCAGCAAAACGGCGTTGACATCAAGCAAGCCATGGAGACAGTCGACCTCATGGGCACGCTGAAACCCATCGAACTGGCCTTTGTCTTCATGACGCAAAACCTCTTGCTTGGCGCCCTTCTGAGTGTCATCGTGGCCGCCATTGGCATGAAACGAGTGAAAAATCATACAAGAATATAAAGCATCAGCGGCATCCTGGCACGGCAACCATCGAAAATTTTTGGTGCCAACGCCAAGAAGCTTTCATGCGATACGAAACATTTTATACATAACATCAAATTCAACATCCACACCAAAGGGCCACAAAAGCATATCACGATGAGTGAACAGATGGACAACATGGTGGAAAGATGATTGGTTATTTTTGCAGAATACTATGGACATATCCGTTGTCATCCCTCTCTTCAACGAGGAAGAATCACTACCCGAACTATACGCTTGGATTGAGCGTGTTATGCAACAAAACGCCTATTCGTACGAAGTTATCTTCGTAAACGATGGTTCTACCGACGGCTCTTGGAACGTCATCCAGCGCCTTGCCAGTCAGTCAGAGCACGTGCGAGGCATCTGCTTTCGCCGCAATTATGGAAAGAGTCCGGCACTTTACTGCGGATTCAAGGAGGCACAAGGCAACGTGGTCATCACGATGGATGCCGACTTGCAAGACTCTCCCGACGAGATTCCGGAACTGTATCGCATGATTACCGTGGATGGTTACGACTTGGTTTCGGGGTATAAGCAAAAACGTTACGACCCATTGAGCAAGACATTGCCCACCAAACTTTTCAATGCCACGGCTCGCAAGATTAGCGGCATCAAGAACTTGCACGACTTCAACTGTGGACTGAAGGCCTACAGACGGGAGGTTGTGAAGAACATTGAGGTGTATGGCGAGATGCATCGCTACATTCCCTACCTGGCAAAGAGTGCTGGTTTCGACAAAATTGGCGAGAAGGTGGTGCATCACCAGGCGCGAAAATACGGTACATCCAAGTTTGGTTTCAACCGATTTTTCAACGGTTACCTCGACCTCATCACCCTTTGGTTCCTGTCAAACTTCGGTAAAAAGCCGATGCACGTTTTCGGTTTCCTCGGTTCGCTGATGTTTTTGGTGGGATTGATTGCCGTGATTATCCTCGGAGCAGAGAAGGTTTACGCCCTGTCAAACGGCATTCCTATGCGCTTAATCACCGACTCGCCCTACTTTTTCATCGCCCTCACCACCATGCTCATCGGCACCCAACTGTTCTTAGCGGGCTTCCTGGGCGACCTCATCAGTCGCTCTAACCCGGGCAGGAACGATTACCAGATAGAAAAAACCATACGATGCGAAAAATAATTGACGTTCTTTTGATGGTATTGGCCATCACCTCGTGCTCTACAATCGACTGTCCGCTGAACAACACGGTGACCACTTTGTATAAGCTCAAAGGCGATGTGGCCAAGTTGCAAGACACGCTTACCATCACCACTCCACGCACGACGAGCGGCGATACGGTGCTGCTGAACAAGGCAATCGGCATAGACAGCTTCCTATTGCCCATGAGTTATGCGCAACCCGAGGACATACTTTACTTCAAGATGACCACACAACAGAACAAAAGTTTCATCGATACGCTGCGCATCACCAAGGAAGATCATCCGCATTTCGAGTCGGTTGACTGCCCACCGGCTGTCTTCCATCAAATCAAGCGTGTGGATTACACCAAACATACCATCGACTCTGTGGTCATACACAATGAAAACGTGAACTACGATGCTACAAAAGCACATTTCTATATCTATTTCAAGAGCTATCTGCATTAGCCTCTTGCTCATGGCACAAGTGGCCGTTATGGCACAAAGGCACAAGGCCATCGTCATCCAACCCAAAGATACGCTGTCCTTTTTCAGGCACGTTGCCGTTTCTGGAGACCTGGTGGGTCTCGTACAGATGCAGTTTTCCGACTACGGACAATATGAAGTAGCCGCAAGAGTAAGCCTGCGCAACAAATATTTCCCCATTGTCGAACTGGGCTATGGCAAGGCCGACAGCGAAGATCCGAGCACGCACTTGCATTACACTTCGAAAGCTCCATACGGAAGAATAGGCGTTGACTTCAACATGATGAAGAACAAAAACGACGACTACCGCCTGTATGTTGGCGTGCGATATGGTTACAGCAAGTTCAAATACTCGGTAACGCATCCGGGCCTCCAAGACCCCGTTTGGAAGACACAGATTCCCTTTGACCTCACTGACATCGACAACCAGTTTCATTGGATGGAAGGGGTTGTAGGCGTAGATGCCAAAATTTGGGGGCCATTCCGTTTGGGATGGAGCGTTCGTTACAAACGACGTCTTGCCAATACCAAGAACGAAGCGGGCCATCCTTGGTACATACCAGGCTTTGGAAAGTACAGCGGAACACCCTTAGGTGGAACATTCAACGTAATTATTGAATGGTAGACAAGGGATGACCAGCGTGCATCTTCCACCATCTTCCAAGGCAATGAAGAGCGAATAAGCGGCACTGACCAGAAGACTAACAAGTTAGTTTGAACTTAATGACAGTATAAGTATGAATGATAGGCAAAGCAATTCACACGAAATAAACAAAGACCAGCGGGATCGCAGCAACGCTCCAGTTGACGAACAGCGCAAGACCGTCCCTTCCAACCCATTGCGTTGGAAGAAGTTGCTCAAGCTGTTTTTCCTCCTTTTCCTCATTGTTGGTTCGGTCATCATCATCCGTCAACAGCAGAGTATGCCGTACCAGCACAACTCAGGACAAGTCTTCGGCACCACATACAATATTACTTATCAGTCGAACAAAGACTTACACAAAGAGATATTGGCGCAACTTCACAAGGTAGACATGACCTTCTCGACCTTTGAAGAACAGTCAATCATCTCAAAAATCAACCGCAACATCCCCGTTCAGCTCAACCAGATGTTCATCGAAGTGTTCGACTTAGCCAAGCAAGTGTCGAAAGATACCAACGGAGCCTTCGACATTACCGTGGCTCCTTTGGTGAATGTATGGGGCTTTGGCTTTAAGTCTGGCATACAACCCACCAAGCATACCATTGACAGTCTGCTGACTCTCACGGGTTATGACAAAGTAGCTGTCATGGGAAGTACCGTGAAGAAGCAAGATTCGCGCATCATGCTCGACTGCTCGGGCATTGCCAAAGGCTACGGATGCGATGCCGTTGCCCAACTATTGCGGTCGAAAGACGTGAAGAATTTCATGGTGGAGATTGGGGGTGAGGTCATCACCAGCGGCAACAGCGACAAGCGATTGCCATGGAAGATTGGCGTCACCAAGCCGACAGACGACTCCACTCAGACGAACAACGAGCTGCAAACGGTACTCAATGTCACCGACAAGGCCATGGCTACCAGCGGCAATTACCGCCGATTCTACTACAAGAACGGCAAGAAATACGCACATACCATCGATCCAAAGACAGGTTATCCCGTACAGCACAACATCCTCTCGGCCACCGTCTTGGCCAACACATGCGCCAAAGCCGACGCTTACGCCACGGCATTCATGGTGCTTGGACTGGACAAGACAAAAGAAGTATTGCAACGACATCCTGACCTGATGGTCTATCTGATATACACCAACGCCGACGGACGCTATGATGTTTGGTTCTCACCCTCGCTGAAAAACAAGATCAGCAAATGACCTCCTACGACAAACTCCTCACCCTTCCCCTCTTCCAAGGGCTCAGTCAGCAAGATTTATGGGCCATGGCGGAAAGCATTCCTTTTGCTTTCCTGCAACATCAGGCAGGGGATGTGATGGTGAGAGAGGACATGCCATGCCACCAGTTGACCTTTTTGCTGGATGGAACGATGAGCGTTACGACGCACGCCGATGACCATGGCTACACGCTGACGGAACCTCTGAGGGCGCCACAGGTCATCGAACCAGAACATCTCTTTGGCCTCAACCAACATTTCATGCGCACCTACACGGCCAAAACACCTTGCAACACGATGTCTATCAGCAAGGCCCACGTCGTACAACTCACCAACCAACTCATCGTGTTCCGCCTCAATCTGCTGAACATCATCTCCACTCAAAGCCAACGCTTACAACAACAGCCATGGCATCCTCAACCTACTGACCTCCGTCAACGCATCATCCACTTCTTCAAAGACCGCTCGCTGCGACCCGCAGGAGAAAAGGTTTTCAAAATCAAGATGGTGAGATTGGCCGCCGAACTCAACGCCAGTCGCCTGGATATATCCATTGCTTTGAACGCTATGCAGGCCGATGGTCTGGTAAAACTCACCAGAGGATACATCACGGTGCCAGCCCTGGAGCGACTAACTTAACGAACTATCGAACAAAAATATAAATCAATCATATATGAACCTGAAAAGAACAACTCTCCTATGCTGGGCTTTGTTGCTGTTATGCACACAAGCCTTACCACAGACAACACACCACAAGAAAGAACGCAACATTGACATCTACGGTCGTGTGGTCGATTCGTTCACCCATCTCTGCGTGCTTGATGCCAAGATTACCATCATGACTTCCGACAGTGTGATGGTGGACACCTGCCGAACCGCCACATGGAATAAAGAAGCCATACACCCCGATGCCTACTTCTACCTACGAAAGAAGTTGAGCGAAGACACCTACATCTTCAAGATAGAGCATCCCGATTACCAAACTACCTACATCAACCACGAACTACTTTTCAAAGGTAGACAGAGCAGCATGACCTTGGATGACATGCCCATCCAGCGCAAACGCATGAAAGACAAAGAGCATACGCTGGACGAAGTGGTGGTGAAAAGCACCAAAATCAAGATGGTGATGAAAGGTGACACCTTGGTCTTCAACGCCGAAGCCTTCAACCTTCCCCAGGGAAGTATGCTCGACGCACTGATTAGGCAGCTGCCGGGAGCCACGCTCAACAGCCACGGAGAGATTTTCATCAATGGCCGAAAGCTGGATTATCTGACGCTCAACGGAAAAGATTTCTTCAAGAAAGACAACAAAACACTGATAGAAAACCTGCCCAGCTACACCGTGAAAGACTTGCAGGTGTTTGAGAAAAGCACCGAAAAGAGCAAGGCTTTGGGCGTGGACGTTGAGAAGAAAGACTACGTTATGGACATCCAACTGAAGAAAGAGTATGAGAAAAACTTCATCGCCAACGCCGACATAGCCGGTGGTACCAACAGCCGATACGCCACGAAGCTCTTCGGTCTGTATTTCAACCCACGGCTACAGATGTCTGTCTTCGCCAACCTCAACAACGTGAACGAAGACCGCAAGCCCGGAGAGAAAGGCGACTGGGACCCAACCAAGATGCCTTACGGGCAGGTAACGCAGAAGACCGTGGGGCTGAACCTTGCAACCAGCAATGATAAAAACACCATCACGGACAACGTGTCGACCAGTGTTTCCTGGCAAAACAGCCACAATGTGAGCCAAACAGCCTCCGAATCGTTCCTCAACACGGGTAACAACAGCTATTCAAGAAGCGTGTCAGACAGTAGATCGAAAAACCTCACGACCCAGCTCGAACACCAATTTCAGATGAGTAAACCCATCTGGCTACGTGTTGAGAACAGCCTCACTTACCGCAAAAGTGACAACTGGAGCAACCTGCGTGCCGGCTCTTTCAAACAAGACCCGGCACCCTGGGGCGACACCCAAGCCGTTCTTGACACCTTGTTCACCATGCCATGGAGCCGGCGGGTGCAAGACGCAGCCCTCAACAGGCAGCTAAACCAAAGTCTTGGAGAAGGTTATTCACTCCAGACATCCAATCGCCTATATGGTTCTTTCCCATTGAAGTCGGGAGACGATATCGTCTTCCAAGGTAATTTCAACTATAACAACAGCAAACGGACGGTATTCGAACAATATCGATTAGACTACCTGCAAGGTGCGACAGCCAAGGATCAACGCGACAGATACGATGACACGCCCTCGCACAGCTACGAGTATAACGCATTCGTGGGCTATACATACCAACTTCCAAGTGGCTGGACTTTCCTTCCAGGATTGGCCTTCACCCAACAAATGGAATACACCAACAACTCAAAATACCGACTGGATCAGCTGCAAGAGTGGCAACAGCAAGCACACGAATTGGGAACCCTGCCCTCGTCACGCGACGCTCTGAGGCGAGCATTGGACACCAACAACAGTTATCAAGGATATTTGAAGACACAGACACAGGAATTGTCTTTAAACGTCGACTACCGTAAACAAAGTGGCAAGAACTCATTCTTTATGGGTCTCAACATCCCCGTTCAACACAAAAAGCAACGTTTAGACTACAGGAGTACGGCTCTCAACACCAACATCAGTCAACAGACATGGAAGACATCATATAATCTGAACATAAGTGGCACCTACAATCAATACAGCATCTGGGCATACGGACAGATGAGAATCGACATGCCTGACCTGTATTCGAAAATCGACAGGCGCGACGACTCTAACCCCTTGGCGATCTCGTTGGGCAACCCAAACCTCAAAAATACCACGACCTACTTTACCATGATTCACTTTGCTGACCAACACAACAGGCGATACAAGTGGCCAACTTTGGATTTTACGCTCAATGTGGAACAAAACGCCGTGGCCAACGGCTTCACCTTCAACCCTACAACGGGCGTTTACACCTACAAACCGCAGAATGTCAAAGGCAACTGGGATGGCACGGCAGACATCTATTACAACTGCCCGTTAGACAGTGCCAAATACTTCACGCTGGACAATAAATTGGAATACCGTTACAGTCGCAACGTAGACCTCACGGCTGTGGAGGGACATACCGAGAGCGTACTGAGCAAGGTGAACAACCACTGGACGCGAAACGAACTCTCGCTGAACTACCAAAAAGAAGGTGCCACCTGCAGTTTGGTAGGCTCTTTGGGCTGGCGTAACGTCAACAGTAGGCGGGAAAACTTCCACACCATCAACGCTTACGACTTCAACTACGGCATCGTGGGGTCTTATCATTTTGGCTTCGGACTGGAAACGGGCATGGATCTGAAGATGTTCAGCCGCAGAGGATACGACGACCCCTCGTTCAACACCGATGATTGGGTGTGCAACGCCTACCTCAGTCAGTCGTTCTGCAAGGGGAAGTTAAGCGCCAAACTCGAAGCCTACGACCTTTTCCAACAACTTAAGAGCGTGTCGTACAACGTCAACGGACAAGGCAAGACCGAGACACGCTTCAACACCATTCCCCATTATGTCATGCTGCACCTGATGTACAAGCTGAACATCAGCGGAAAGAAAAAATAAACTTCAGCAAGCAATGACGCATCCGTTAAATCACCGGGTATAGACCGTAAAATGCGGGTAGAATAACAACAAGAACAACAGCCTACTGGACACCCACGCCAATCTCATTGACTTTGACCACCAAACTCATTGACTTTGACCTCCAATCTCATTGAGTTTGGGCATCAATCTCAATGAGTTTGGAAAAACACCCCATGGCCACGGCTTTTTCATCTAAAAGTATTGTTTTTTGTTTCAACAACGAATTCAACAAATAAAACAAATCCGATTGTTCGGAATCAATGAACGCAGGCGTTCACCGAATCAAACGAATTTGGCAAAGACACGCAGCATGTATTTGTCAGCAGATTTGTTTCATTCGCAGAACGCTTGCGTTCATTGTCTTGCCTAGTTCATTCGTTCAATTTGTTACATTCGTTGTTCAACAATATTACCCTTCAATGTAAGAGTCACGCCCCATGGCGGTGCCTCAGCTCATGGATGCGTGTCTAATATTCGTTAAATGTCCCTATAATAATAAGGTGTATCTGATATTTTTCGTACTTTTGCATCACGCATCAAGAAGACTGTACGAGTATGGATGAAAACAGCATAGAGAAAGCAAAACACGACAACGTTTTTTTTGAAGAATACGACACGCCCCACCACACCGTGCCGTTCAACCGCATTCGCTTCGAACACTATGAGGAGGCGTTCATGGAGGGCATACGCCGCGACGACGAAATCATCGAAAGACCATCAACGACCCCGAGGAGCCTACGTTCGAGAACACCATCGCACGCGTAGACACCTCGAAAGGCGAGCATTATTATGACTTGCTGGACCGCGTGTCAACCGTTTTCTCGTGCATGCTGTCGGCCGAAACCAATGACCAGCTGGACGAGCTGGCGCAGAAGCTCAGTCCCATCCTCACCAAACATGCGAACGACGTGATGATGAACAAGCGGATGTTCGAGCGCGAGCTGACACCCGAAGAGCAGATGCTGCTGGAGAAGTCGTACGATGGCTTTGTGCGCAGTGGCGCGTTGCTCGACGATGAAGGCAAGGACCACCTGCGCAAGCTAACTGAAGAGGCTGGCGTGCTGTCGTTGCAGTTCTCGCAAAACCTGCTCAAAGAGAACAAGGAGTACACGCTGCACGTCACCGACGTGAAACAACTGGACGGACTGCCCGACACCGCACGCGAGGCTGCCGCAATGACGGCGAAAGAGCGGAATTTGGATGGCTGGGTGTTCACGCTCGACATGCCCAGCTACTCGCCGTTCATGACCTACTCAACCCAAAGAGACCTGCGCCGCCAAATGTACATGGCACGCAACACGGTGTGCACGCACCAAAATGACGAGAACAACCTGGCCATTTGCCAACGCCTCATCAACCTGCGCCGCGAGATAGCCCAACTCTTGGGTTACGACACGTATGCCGACTATGTGCTGAAACACCGCATGGCATCCAAGGTGGAGAATGTATACCAGCTGCTCAACGACCTGATAGCGGCCTATAAGTCCACGGCACTGAAGGAGAAAGAGGCACTCAGCGAGATTGCCAAGCGCCAGGAGGGAGCCGACTTTGTGATGGAGCCGTGGGACACGGCCTATTACAGTCATCAACTACAGATGGAGAAATATAACCTCGACGCAGAGATGTTGCGCCCTTACTTCAAGCTGGAGAACGTCATCAAGGGCGTCTTCGGATTGGCTACCCGCCTGTACGGCATCACCTTCAAGGAGAACAAAGACATCCCGGTGTATCACCCCGACGTGAAAGCCTACGAGGTATCCGACAGGGACGGCTCGTATCTGGCCGTGCTGTATGCCGACTTCTTCCCGCGCAAGGGCAAGCAGGGCGGTGCCTGGATGACCGAGTTTCAAGGTCAGTGGATAGACCGCAAGGGCAACAACGTGCGTCCTCATGCGTCGTTAGTGATGAACTTCACCAAGCCTACGGATGAAAAACCGGCCCTGCTGACACTGGGTGAGGTGGAGACTTTCCTACACGAGTTCGGCCATTCGCTGCACGGCATGTTCGCCAACACGCGGTTCGAGAGCCTCTCGGGCACCAACGTGTGGTGGGATTTCGTGGAGCTTCCCTCGCAGTTCATGGAGAATTTCGCCGTTGAGCGCGAGTTCTTGCAGACCTTCGCCTTCCACTATAAGACGAGCGAGGTGATTCCCGACGAGCTGATCGACCGCATCGTGCGCAGCCGAAACTTCATGGCAGGCATGGCATGTCTGCGCCAGGTGAGCTTCGGACTGCTCGACATGGCCTACTACACACAGCGCGAAGCGTTCGAGGAAGACATCATCCCTTTTGAAAAGAAAGCCTGGGAGAAGGCCATCCTCGGCAAACAGCTGCCCGAGACGTGCATGACGGTGCAGTTTTCGCACATCATGGCCGGCGGCTATGCGGCGGGCTACTACAGCTACAAGTGGGCCGAGGTGCTGGATGCCGACGCTTTCAGCGTGTTCAAGCGAAACGGCATCTTCGACCAAACCACCGCCCAGCGGTTCCGCGACTGCATCCTTTCGAAGGGTGGAACGGAGCATCCCATGACGCTGTACAAGCGTTTTCGTGGACAAGAGCCCACCATCGACGCTCTGTTGGAGCGCAACGGCATCAAGCGACAACAGCGGGAAACCCAATTGCCCTAATCAGCTTAATCAGCTTAATCAGCCCAACATCCACGATAACCCTCAAAAACAACATCGCCATGAGCAATGACAAACTTCATCAACTGGACCAACGCTACCTGCGCATGGCCCGCATCTGGGCCGAAAACTCGTACTGCCGCCGCCGACAGGTGGGTGCGTTGGTGGTGAAAGGCAACATGATCATCAGCGACGGATACAACGGTACGCCGAGTGGATTTGATAATGTGTGCGAAGACGAGAATGGAGTTACCCATCCCTACGTGCTGCATGCGGAGGCCAATGCCATCACCAAACTGGCACGAAGTTCGAACAACAGCGACGGCTCTACGCTCTATGTGACGGCCTCACCGTGCATAGAATGCGCCAAACTCATCATACAAGCGGGCATCAAGCGTGTGGTGTATGCCGAGAAATACAGACTGGAAGACGGCATCAACCTGCTGAAGAGAGCTGGCATAGAAGTGATTTATCTAAACATCAATGACAATGAAACCAAATAAGTCGAATCGATTCGTGCCGCTGCTGATGGCCCTTTGTGGCATCATCGGCATCGGAGTGGGGTCGTTCTACTCCAATCATTTCTCGGGAAACCGACTGAACATCATCAATACGGGTACCAACCGAATCAACAACTTGTTGCACATCATCGACGACCAGTATGTGGACAAGGTGAATCTTGACTCGCTTGTGGAGGATGCCATGCCGAAGATTCTCACGGGCTTGGACCCACATAGCGTATACATCAGTGCCAAGGACGTGCAGGCAGCCAACCAAGAATTACAGGGATCGTTCTCGGGTGTGGGCATCGAGTTCACCATCCGCGAGGACACTATCCATGTACAAAACGTCATTCAGAACGGTCCTGCCGAGCGTGCAGGCATCCTGGCAGGCGACAAAATCGTGATGGTTGACGACAAACCGTTCGTGGGGAAAGTGGTGACCAATCAGGAAGCGATGAAACGACTCAAGGGTCCTAAGAACACAAAGGTGAAGATTGGCGTGGTGAGATACGGCGACAAAAAGCCACAGTCGTTTGTTGTCACCCGCGGAGACATACCCCTGAAGAGCGTGTCGGCCACGTACATGATTGACGACAGCACAGGCTACATCCGCATCAAGAGCTTCGGTGAGACCACCTATGCCGAACTATTGGTGGCCTTGGTGAAGCTGGGTGAGCAAGGATTCAAGAACCTTATCATCGATCTTCGCGACAACACGGGCGGCTATTTGCAATCGGCCGTACAGATGGCCAACGAGTTTTTGCCCAAGAACAGGCTCATCGTCTACACCGAAGGACGCAAGTCGCCACGACAGGAGTTCAGG
>URFI01000052.1 GCA_900547085.1 uncultured Prevotella sp. | reverse complement strand
AGGTATGGTCGTGTAGAGTGCCTAATAATCAATGGAGTAATTTTGAAAGAACACATTGTATTGCTAATTCGCATGTAATGAAAGAAGTTATAGAAGCAAGAGTTATTTCTACGTCATCCCCAATAGAGGGTGCGATAATTGTAGAACCAACTTTGGAGGATTTGTATTTGAAGCTTTTTTCTGATGAGTTACAAGAAGGGTAGTAAATCTAATGAGTGAGATGATTAAATATGAATGGAAAAAAATATGGAAAAGTAGATTAGCTCAACTAGTTATAATTGGTTGTGGATTGTTTTTAGTGTTTTGTGTTTGGGCCAGTATTATGCAAATAAGTGCGACAAATGAAAAAGGTGAAAACGAAACATTTGACTTACCCGAAGCTATGACGTCTGAGATTGACAGTCTGCTTCACCTTTACAACACCAAGACATACCTGAAACGTGATGCTGATTGCAACTTACCAAATGTAAACAAGACTTACGAGCCAGATGTTTACAAGGATCGCCTGCGCCGTTTGTCCACAATTATGGAGATGCCATACAACAACGTGGTGCAAAAGTTCATCGACCGGTACAGCAACGAGCTGCGCAACGCAGTAGGTATCATGCTGGGTGCCTCCAATTTTTACATGCCCATCTTCGAACAGGCCTTAGAAACGTACAGCCTGCCACTCGAGTTAAAATACCTTCCGGTGATTGAATCAGGACTCAATCCCAAGGCCGTGTCGCGTGTAGGTGCCACGGGACTGTGGCAATTCATGTTGGCTACCGCCAAGAATTACGGTCTGGAAATCAACTCTTTGCTTGACGAACGATGCGATCCCATCAAGTCTTCGTACGCCGCAGCCAACTACTTGAGCGACCTATACCGAATCTTTGGCGACTGGAACCTGGTTATCGCAGCCTATAACTGCGGTCCGGAAAAGCTCACACAGGCCATCCATCGTGCCGGTGGCAGCAAGGATTACTGGAAAATATACCCCTACTTGCCACGCGAAACACGAGGATATGTACCGGCATTCATCGCAGCCAACTACATCATGAACTACTACTGCGAGCACAACATCTGCCCAATGACCACTGACTTGCCAGCCAAGACAGATACCATCCTCGTCAACCGTGACGTTCATTTCAAGCAAATTGCACAAGTATTGAATATGGATGAGGAGCTTGTTCGGTCGCTCAACCCACAATATCGCAAGGACATTGTCATCGGATATACCAAGCCATCCACCCTTCGTCTGCCCGTTGACAAGATTAATTCGTTCATCGACCAAGAGGATTCTGTATATGCTTACAATGCCGACGTGCTGCTGACCAAGCGTTCAGAGGTGGAAGTAGCGCAAGAGATACCCAGCTATTCGAGTGGCAGGACATCGGTATCCAGCTCACGCAAGAGCTACAGCAGGAGCAAAAGCAAACGCAGCAGGCACAAATCATCGCGCAGCAGCCGAAGAAGACGTTCGTCAAAAAAGTCAGTTATCATTAAAGGAGGAGATACATTATCAGAAATAGCCGCTCGCAACCACACGACTGTTAAGAAGCTCAAGAGGCTCAATGGCCTGAAAAGTAATAATATCAGGAAAGGAAAGAAAATAAGGGTGAGGTAATGCTCAACCATCATGGGGAGAATTGAGTATGGACAATCAAGAGATTCAAGATAAAGAAAGGAAAGATGAACTGGAAGAAAAAACCATCCAAGATGCATTCCAACATCTGCTGGACACCTATTTGGCTTCCCGTCACAGAAAGAAGGTAGACATCATCACCAAGGCCTTCAACTTCGCACGTCAAGCACACAAAGGCGTAAGACGTCTCTCGGGCGAGCCGTACATCATGCACCCCATCGCCGTAGCGCAGATTGCTTGTGAGGAGATGGGACTGGGGTCAACCAGCATCTGCTCGGCACTTCTGCACGATGTGGTGGAAGATACCGACTATACCGTTGAGGACATTGAGAACATATTCGGCCCCAAGATTGCACAAATCGTCGATGGACTCACCAAAATTAGCGGAGGTATCTTCGGCGACAGGGCGTCGGCTCAGGCGGAAAACTTCAAAAAGTTGCTGCTCACCATGAGCGATGACATCCGCGTTATCCTTATTAAAATATGCGACCGCCTGCACAATATGCGCACTTTGCAGTCGCAACCAGCCAATAAACAATACAAGATAGCCGGCGAAACCTTATATATATATGCGCCATTGGCGAACCGATTGGGCCTGAATAAGATTAAGACCGAACTGGAAAACCTCAGCTTCCGGTTCGAGCATCCCGAAGAATACGCCAATATTACCAACAAGCTTTCCTTTACAAAGGAGCAACGTGACCGCCTCTTCGAGCTGTTCACGGCGCCCATTAAGGAAACCCTTGATGCCATGGGCATTGACTATGAGCTGAAAGCAAGGGTCAAAAGTCCATACTCTATATGGAACAAGATGCAGACGAAGCATGTCACCTTCGACGAAATTTACGACATCTTGGCCGTACGAATCATCTTCACACCAAAGGTAAGGGCCGACGAGATTGACGAATGCTTTAAAATATATGTGGCCATCAGCCGCATCTACAAGTCGCATCCCGACCGACTGCGCGACTGGTTGAGCCACCCAAAGGCCAACGGATACCAAGCTCTCCACGTCACCTTGATGAGCAAACAAGGCCGTTGGATTGAAGTTCAGATACGCAGTGACCGCATGAACGAGGTGGCCGAACAAGGCTTTGCGGCTCACTGGAAATACAAAGACAAAGGTGAATATACCGAGGATGAGAACGAACTGAACGAATGGTTGCGCACCATCAAAGAGATTTTGGACGATCCACAGCCCGATGCCATGGACTTTCTCGATGCCATCAAGCTGAATCTCTTCGCCTCAGAGATATTCGTGTTCACCCCGAAAGGCGAAATCAAGACCATGCCTGCCGGCTGCACCGCGCTCGACTTCGCTTTCCAGATACACACCCTGCTGGGCAGTCATTGTATCGGAGCCAAGGTCAATCATAAGTTGGTTCCGCTGAGTCATAAGCTGCAAAGTGGCGATCAGGTAGAGATATTAACCAGCAAGTCGCAGCATGTGCAACCCTCTTGGCTCAACTTTGCCACCACAGCCAAGGCTAAAGCAAAGATACAGGCCATCCTCAGGCGCAACAACAGAGAGATACAAAAGCAAGGCGAAGCCTTTCTCAACGCCTGGTTGGAGCGCAATGACATGGAAATGACCACATCTGTACTCGACAAGTTATGCGAATTTCATAACTTAAAGAAACACGAGAGCCTGTTCTTGTGTATCGGTAATAAGTCGGTTATCTTGACAGAAAAAGACTTGGACGAGCTGAACAAGAAAAAGAAAAGCTCTTCACCCAGCAATTGGCTCAAGTATGTACCCTTCATCGGACATGACAAGAAAGACGAACAGGATAAGAAGGCCGAGCCATTCACCGTCGATAATACACTCAATCGGAAGAAGGCTATCGTCATCAACGACGGCAACATCGACACCTACCTCTTCCCCACTTGCTGTCATCCCATCCCCGGCGATGACATACTGGGCTACATCGACAACCAAAACCACGTAGAAATACACAAGCGCAACTGCCCTGTGGCCAGCAAACTGAAGTCTAGTTTCGGCAATCGACTGCTGGATGCTAAGTGGGATATGCACAACATCCGCCTTTTCAACGCCACCATCGAGATCAGAGGCATCGACCGTCAAGGCATGTTGCACGATGTCGTGGATGTCATTTCAGATGAGATGAACGTCAACATGCACAATCTTTCGCTAACCAGCAAGGAAGATATTTTTATGGGTAAAATCGAGGTTCTCGTTCATAATCGACAAGAAGTAAAGAACATCATCAACAGCTTGAAAAAGGTAAAAGACTTGCAAGAGATTCAACAAATTATGTAAGTTTATCTTAGTTTACAAGTTCACGAGTTTACGAGTTGACAAGTGTAGTGTTTATTAAGTTTTGGATTTGCGAGTTGATAGGTCATTTGGGGGTTTGAGGTGAGGCGTTAACGAACGAGAAACCGAACCATACGGTTTCCTTAGTCAACATAAAAACTCGAAAACTTACCAACTCAAAGACTCATCAACTCAAAAACTTATAAACTCAACCCTCACACAATCATATCCAGCTGTTTGCGCAGTTCTTGCAACTGATCGCGCACAGACAGCAATGTTTCCAGCACTTCCGAACTCTTTTCGGCACCTTTTCTGTTGGCACCCAGCATCTTTCTGGCGGCCGACAGCTTAAAACCACGCACCCTAACCAAGTTATAAATCACGCGAATCTCCTCGATGTCGGCATCTGTATACTGCCGAACCTTAGTCGAACTCACAGTCTTTGGCTTCAACTGGGGGAACTCGGTTTCCCAGTATCTCAATGTACTTTCATTGATGCCAAACTGCTTAGCCACCTCCTTAATGGAGTAGTAAAGCTTCACATTCTTATTGGGATTCAGTGCCATTGTCGTTAATTTTTAAGTCAAAAGCTGGATTTCTATTGCAAATATACTTATTTTTTTTGAAAAGACGCATTTCTCTAAGCCATTCTTTTAAAACAAGTTTTCATAGAACACCTCGCCATGCCATGTATTCAACCACGTCTTTCAAATCAACAAGATATACTTTCCAATGATTGGAGGGTACAGACTGCTCACGGCACAGGGTTACAATGAAGAGGAAACGCCTACCTATACGAGGTTCTCGAACTTCTCTAACCGACTGAATTTAAGCGATATCTTTGGCACTTTATCCTTTTTTTTATAATTTTGCCGCTAATTAATTCAGGTGCTACACCAGCACTTTACGAAGAATAAAAACAACCATAAACAAGATAAGAACAGATGATGACAGCAAACGAGATACGTGAATCGTTCAAGAAATTCTTTGAGTCGAAAGGACACACCATCGTGGCTTCAGCCCCCATGGTTATCAAAGACGACCCCACCCTGATGTTTACCAATGCAGGCATGAACCAATGGAAGGACATCATCCTGGGCAACAAGCAACCGGAACCTCGCCGTAGAGCCGACTCGCAGAAATGCCTCCGTGTGAGCGGAAAGCACAACGACCTTGAGGAGGTGGGACGAGACACTTACCACCATACGATGTTCGAGATGCTCGGCAACTGGAGCTTTGGCGACTACTTTAAGGAAGGCGCCATTGATTATGCGTGGGAATATTTGGTGGACGTGCTGCACTTGGACCCAAAAGATTTGTATGTGACGGTGTTTGAAGGCTCACCTGAAGAAAACATCCCGCACGACAGCGAGGCAGAGAAGTATTGGCGCAAGCACCTGCCAGCCGACCATATCATCAATGGCAACAAGCACGACAACTTTTGGGAAATGGGTGATACGGGACCTTGCGGCCCTTGTTCGGAGATACACGTAGACTCGCGTTCGGACGAAGAAAAAGCCCAACTACCCGGTCGGGAATTGGTGAACAAGGATCATCCACAGGTCATCGAGATTTGGAACATCGTATTCATGCAGTTCAATCGCAAAGCTGATGGTTCTTTGGAGCCACTCTCCATGAACGTTATCGATACCGGAATGGGATTCGAGCGATTGGTGAGAATGCTGCAAGGAAAGAATTCTAACTACGACACCGACATCTTTCAACCATTCATCCATGAGATGGAACGCCTGTCGGGCAAGAAATATGGCGAGCAGGAAGATGTAGATGTGGCGATGCGTGTAGTGGCTGACCACCTTAGAGCCGTAGCCTTCTCCATCGCTGACGGGCAACTACCCAGCAATGCCAAAGCGGGTTACGTCATTCGCCGCATCCTCCGTCGCGCCGTTCGCTATGCTTACACGTTCTTAGGACAGCGCGAAGCCTTTGTATATAAGTTGCTCCCCGTACTCGTAGACGAAATGGGAGGAGCATATCCTGAACTCGTTGCCCAACGTGAGTTGATTGGCAAGGTGATGAAAGAAGAGGAAGACTCGTTCTTGCGGACACTCGAAAAGGGTATCAACCTGTTGAACAATGCCATGGATGAGCTGAAAAAAGCAGGCAAGACGCAAATCGATGGCGAACAAGCCTTCCGTCTTTTCGATACATACGGTTTTCCGCTCGATCTCACAGAACTGATATGCAGAGAGCACGGATTCAGCGTTGACGAGCAACAGTTCCATGCGGAAATGCAGAAACAGAAAGACCGTGCCCGCAATGCCGCACAAGTGGAAAACAGCGACTGGGTAGAAATAAGACAAGGCGAACAGCAGTTTGTGGGCTACGACTATACCGAATACGAATGCCACATCTTGAAGTATCGCAAGGTAACCCAGAAAAAAAATAGTTTTTACGAGGTCATCTTGGACTTCACACCCTTCTATGGAGAGATGGGAGGACAGGTAGGTGACCAAGGTGTCTTAGTGAGCGAACACGAGACAGTGGACGTGATAGACACTAAACGTGAGAACAACCAAAGCATTCACATCATTAAGCAACTGCCACAACATCCCGAGGCTGACTTCATGGCTTGCGTGGATACTGACAAACGTGACGCCTGTGCGGCAAACCATACAGCCACTCACCTACTGGATTATGCACTCAAGCAGGTGCTTGGCGACCATGTTGAGCAGAAGGGATCGTATGTATCGCCCGACACGCTGCGCTTTGATTTCTCGCATTTCCAAAAGGTGACCGACGAGGAAATCAGACAGGTAGAACGGATGGTGAACGACCTTATTCGTCAAGACATCCCCTTGGACGAACATCGTGACACGCCGATAGAAGAGGCGAAGGAAATGGGAGCAATTGCATTGTTTGGTGAAAAATATGGCGACAAGGTGCGGGTAGTGCGCTTCGGACCGTCATGTGAGTTCTGTGGAGGTATTCACGCCAAGAGTACAGGACGCATCGGACTGTTCAAAATCCTATCTGAAAGTTCGGTAGCTGCTGGTGTTCGTCGCTTCGAAGCCATCACCGGTCGCAAGTGCGAAGAAGCAATGTATGCCATAGAAGACACGGTAAAGGCCATCCGCAGCTTGTTCAATAACGCCAAGGATTTGAAAGGGGTCATCGAAAAGTACATGGACGAACACGACACCATGCGCAAGGAGATTGAACAGTTCCAAGCACAAGCGGTGCAAAGAACCAAAGACAAGCTCATCAAACGTGCTGAGACTGTCAATGGGGTTACCGTCATCAAGGCGGTATTGCCTATCGATGGCAATGCTGCTAAGGACTTGGTGTTCAAGATTCGTGAAGCCATACCATCGCATTTGCTTTGCGTCATCGGTTCTACGGCACAACAAAAGCCACTTTTGAGCGTCATGTTAAGTGACGATATGGTAAAAGATCATGGTTTGAATGCAGGTCAAATGGTTCGTGAAGCTGCCAAACTCATTCAGGGAGGCGGTGGCGGACAACCGCATTTCGCATCGGCTGGCGGCAAGAATGTGGATGGTATCAGCGCTGCAGTCGACAAAGTTATTGAGTTGGCCAAATTGTAATTGACCATCAACGGAGGCTCTCTCCAAACCGTACAAGCATGACTATCAATAAAAAACATGTTTCCCTGTGAGCTAACAAACGCCCTGGAAGCATGTTTAATTGAAGCGAAATCCCACTCCTTGCGAGTGGGGTTTCGCTTTTTATCTTGACCAATCAATACCGTGTAATTATGGGGATGATGAGGCGAGTCCATTGCCACGTTATCATAGTCATTTGCACTTGCGAGACAAACTCATTGACTTTAAGTGCCAATCTGTATGCTATTGACCTCCAAACTCAATGACTTTGGGGGCCAATCTCTATGCTATTGAAAGCAAACTCTAAAGACCTCGTTTACAATTGGTTACGAGAACACGACAACAAGTCATTTATCAACATCTCCTTCCTAAATCCCACCCCATCCGAACACCGTCATTGTTTGGCATCAACAAATAATTCACAGCCGCCGTTTTGCTGTTTATACAGAATTCATTATTTTTGCATAGCTGTATAAACAGGCTCATCTGCCAACCCGCAGTTCGTTGCATATAGACAACCACACATAGCAGTTTCATCATGAGAAACATTGGCTCATTACTTTTCTTGCTCGCCATGCACCTTCCTACGCTGGCGCAACAACTCCCCATGCACCTGTGGTACGACAAGCCTGCGCAGTATTTTGAAGAATCGATGCCCATCGGCAACGGCCGGATGGGGGCGTTGGTATATGGCGGTACGCGCGACAACCTGATTTATCTCAACGACATCACTCTTTGGACGGGGCAACCAGTAGACCCGAATCTCGACCAAAACGCACACCAATGGATACCGGTCATCCGCGAGGCCTTGTTCAAAGAAGACTACCGAAAGGCCGACTCGCTGCAGCTTCGCGTGCAAGGTCCCAACTCGCAGTATTACCAACCACTGGCCACGCTGCATCTGTTGGACTCTCGGGGCGGGCAAGCAACCAACTACACCCGCACGCTCAACATCGACAAGGCCTTGCTAACAGACAGCTATAGTCTGAACGGTGTGAAAATCAAGCGAGAATATTTCGCATCACATCCCGACAGCCTCATCTGCATACACATCACAGCCAACAAGCCCAGAAGCATCAACCTGGAGGTCAACCTGTCAGCGCAGATACCGCACACCGTCAAGGCTGCGGGCGACCTCATCACGATGAAGGGACACGCCATGGGCGACCCAGAGAACAGCATTCATTTCTGTTCGGTGCTGCGGGCAGTGACCAAGCAAGGTAAGATTCAAGCCACCGACTCTACTCTGTTGATTACAGACGCAACCGAAGCCACCCTGTATTTTTTCAACGAAACCAGCTTTAACGGTTTTGACAAGCACCCTGTACGGCAAGCGAAGCCCTGCGAGCAGCTGGCTCTGGCACACCAAAAGGCCTTGGAAAAGAAAGATTACCAAGCTATCAAGAAACAGCATGTGGCCGACTATACCCATTACTACGACCGGATGAAATTGTTTCTGGGCGGATCGGTGGCCGATTGCAGTCGCACAACCGAGCAACAACTCAAAGACTATACCGACCAAGGCGGACACAACCCTTATCTGGAAACGCTGTACATGCAGTATGGACGCTACCTGCTGATAGCCAGTTCGCGCACCAAAGGCATTCCCGCCAACCTGCAGGGATTGTGGTCGCACTATCTGCGGGCACCGTGGCGGTCGAACTACACGGTGAACATCAACCTCGAGGAGAACTACTGGCTGGCCGAGGTGGCCAACCTCAGCGAGATGGCAGAACCGCTGTTCACCTTCATGCAGGCACTGGCCGCGAACGGCAGGCATACCGCCAAAAACTATTATGGCATCAACCGGGGGTGGTGCTCGAGCCACAACTCGGACGTGTGGGCCATGACCAACCCCGTAGGCGAGAAGCGCGAGAGTCCCGAATGGAGCAACTGGAACATGGGAGGCGCATGGCTGACGCAGAACTTGTGGGAACATTATCGGTTCAACCCCGATGCCCAATTCCTCAACAACACAGCCCTGCCCCTGTTGGAAGGCGCTTCTGCCTTCATGTTGGATTGGCTTGTTGAGAACCCAAAGAACCCCGCTGAGCTGATTACCGCACCCAGCACGTCACCCGAGAACGAATACAAGACGCCCGAAGGCTACCATGGCACGACCTGTTATGGCGGAACAGCCGACCTGGCCATCATCCGCGAGCTGTTCATCAACACGGTGGAGGCCATCAACAAGAAGGGGGCCGACTACGCAAGACAGTCACAACTGCTGAAAGACATTGAGGCCTCGCTCAAACGACTGCATCCCTACACCGTAGGACATCTAGGCGATCTCAACGAATGGTACTACGATTGGGACGACTGGGACATCAAGCACCGACACCAATCGCACCTCATCGGACTTTTCCCCGGTCATCACCTCTCGCTGAAAGATACGCCTCAACTGGCTCTGGCTGCTGAAAAATCGCTACAACAGAAAGGCGACCACACCACGGGATGGAGCACGGGATGGCGCATCAACCTGTGGGCCAGACTGAGAAAGGCCAAGGAAGCGTACCACATGTACCAGAAATTGCTGACCTACGTATCGCCTGATCATTATCAAGGTGCCGACAAACGAAGCAGCGGCGGCACCTATCCCAACCTGATGGATGCACATCCACCTTTCCAGATAGATGGGAATTTCGGTGGTACTGCCGGCGTTTGCGAGATGTTATTGCAAAGCACCGACAACGAATTGTATCTTCTTCCCGCCCTTCCGGATGCGTGGAAAGACGGTGAAGTGCGGGGCATCAAGGCGCGGGGAGGCTACGAGGTGAGCATGAAATGGAAGAACGGACAAGTGGAATGGGTTCAATTAAAACCATGCACCCAGCATCATGTTAAATATGTAACCGTGTACATGAATGGGAAACAGACAAGAGTTGGACTAAAACGAGGCAAGACCACCACGATAAAATGAAGACAAAAGCAGGCTGAACCTCTTGAATAAGACTGCAAGAGAGCATTGGCCTGAAGCACAATAGACGATTGATTCATGAGAAAAATAAGTATACTTGCGATGACAATGTTGTGTGCACTGATTGCCCATTCACAATCATTCCACACGCACTGGATTGCCACCCAGCAGGTAGACAGCACTTCTGAGATTTGGTTCAGGCAACAAATATGGTTACAAGAGCTGCCTGTATTTGCCTCTGCAACGATAGCCACCACGGGCAAAGTGGACGTGTTCATCAACGAGCGCAATGTATCTACCGCCAGTTGGATGCCCTGCAGGATGGGTAACGACAATCTTCCGGTGAGCATCAACATGGAAGTGACCAGGTTTCTGCAACCAGGCATCAACACAATAGCCATCTGGTATTCGCCCACTTTTCCACACATCAACCAGCAACAGATGGCGTTCTCGCTGTGCGGAAGAATGAAAGACGGGGAGAAGAGAGCTTTCTGCTCGGACGATGGGTGGCTGACGAGGCGGGCAAACGTATCACTTACCAGAGATGGTGGTGAGCAGTATGATGCCAACGCCTACATGTTGAAATGGAACTCAGATGATGTTGACTGGGGATTGTGGCAACCTGCCCGCAACACCAACATGCCTGCCATTGCTTCGAGCTATCATCTAACGGGCTACACCGCTGTAAAAAGAAACATGACCTATACGCCTCGCTATTTCGACTTGGTAGGAAACGGCGTGTATTATCAATTCGACAAAGCGTTTAAAGGTCAACTGAGAATCACGTTGCGCGATGCCAAACGTGGTCAAAAAATATACATCGACGGTTTGGAATACACTTGCACGGGTGAAATGGACGAGCAAGCCTGTCGAAAATTTACCGTGGCTGATCATCGAAGAGTGTTGATTAATGGCGACCAAAACTTCAAAAACGAACAGATTCAATCGGTAGAAGGCATAGAAATTGTTCCATATTTCCATGAAAGCTTGCAATATTAACAGCTGTTTTCGTTGATTGTTGTATTTTTCCCCTATCTTTGCAAGGAGAACATCAAAGCGCATTCTTCTTTTTTGGAAAAACCAGATGGAATACAAAACGTATAAGAATTAAAAAGTAATTGGAATATGCAGGACAAGACGATGAAAGAAGTGACGATTGAACATATCAAGTCTGTCACAGGAGAAAGCTGTTACATTGATAACGATCTGATACTGTTTGAACACTTTGAGGATTTGCCCTTACCGCTAGAACCGCACAAAATGAGCTGTCTGCTAATTGGAATGTGTATCCAAGGACGTGCAGAATATCTGGTAGACACCAAGAAATGTACAATTCAAGCGAATGACATGATTGTCCTAAGTGAGGGACAAGTCATCAGTGATTACATGCTGAGTCGCGACTGTAAAGGCATTGCCATTCTGGCATCAGAGAACTTTTTACAAGACACGGTTCGTGGAATACATGAGATGTCATCGCTCTTTATCTTTACAAAGACGCATCCCGTGCTACACTTAACGAGCAAAGAA
>URFI01000051.1 GCA_900547085.1 uncultured Prevotella sp. | reverse complement strand
GTTATACTTATCCTATTAGGTTTAATCCTGCTGGCTGCACTTTTTGGTATCTTTGCAACTAAACGTGGTGAGGACAAAGAACCTGTTCACATGCCAACCAGTTCATGTGCCACCTGCAATGGCGTTGACGAGATGTGTGAGCAAGTGTGTATGATGGAGGCTGCAACGAAAGATATTGAATACTTTGATGACGAAGAACTGGACCGCTTTCAAGGAAAACCGTCTGATCAGTTTACAGATGAGGAAGCGGATGAATTTGCTGAAGTGCTGTACTCCATGAAGCAAGAGGAAGTGAAGGATTGGAACAGAAGTCTTATATTGCGGGGCATCCACCTTCCTAACCAACTGAAGGATGAGGTCATCATGCTTATCTCCAATCAATAGATATGAATATCCTGCATTATACGTTTTTTCAAAACGCCCTGTTAGGCTCACTTTTGGCCAGTATCGTGTGTGGTTTCATCGGTACTTACATTGTGACGCGCCGACTGGTGTTCATCAGTGGCGGTATTACGCATGCGTCTTTTGGCGGTATTGGCTTGGGGGGGTTCTTTGGTTTCAATCCCATCCTGTCGGCCATGCTGTTCGCTATCTTCAGTGCATGTGGCATTCAGTGGATGTCACATCGTAGTGATGCGCGTGAAGATTCGACCATTGCCCTGTTCTGGACCTTCGGTATGAGCGTGGGTATCATCTGTTGTTTTTTGACACCGGGATTCATGCCCGACCTTCCCTCATTCCTTTTTGGCAACATATTAACCATTTCCCATGGAGATCTGATGTTGCTCGCCGTACTTTCTTTGCTGTTGCTCGTCATATTCACATTGCTCTTTCGTCCTATCTTGAGCGTGGCCTTTGATGCATGTTTTGCCCGTTCGCAAAAGCTCCCCGTATCAGCCATCGAATACATGATGATGATATTGATCGCCATGACCATCGTATCCACCCTCCGTATGGTTGGAGTTGTCTTGGCCATCAGTTTGTTGACCATTCCACAGATGACAGCCAATCTGTTTACATATAGTTACAAACGAATCATTGCATACAGCATTTTGGTGGGGTGGGTGGATTGTTTGTTGGGTTTGACGTTCGGTTATATGCTGAACATCCCATCTGGAGCAGCCATCATTTTCGTCAGTATCCTTATTTATGTCTTGTTAAAGGCAATAAAAGTCCTTATATTCAAGTTTAACCAACGTGAGGTCTCACCATCTTAAAAATATCACTTTTGCCGTACCGTTGATAGCTTTACTGTTGTCATTGGCGGGTTGCTCTACGCAGAAAAACACTGCCAAGAGTAGATGGTGGCATTCGTTTACCGCTCGGTACAACATCTATTACAATGGTTCAGTAGCTTATATTGACGGCTCATTGGAGAAAGAGAATGGACATCGAGACAACTTTACCGAAATGCTTCCTCTCTATCCTATTGGAAATAAGAAAAGCCGCGAGCTTGGCAAGGCTAACTTTGACCGCGCTATCGAGAAATCTCAGAAGGCAATCAAGTTGCATAGCATTAAGCGTAGGCCTGAGTGGAATCCAGGAAAGCGAAAGACAGAGAAAGATCGTGAGTGGCTGAGCCGGAAAGAATACAATCCTTTTTTATGGAAAGCGTGGATTCTCATGGGGCGTTCGCAATTCCATTCGGGTGCTTTTGAAGAGGCTGCGTCAACCTTTTCATACATGAGTCGTCTGTATCAGTCGCAGCCTTCCATCTATGGTCGTGCACGTGCCTGGCTTGCTAAAAGCTATATTGAGCAAGATTGGTTGTACGATGCCGAAGACGTCATTCGCAACATGCAGCGCGATTCCATTCACTGGCAGGCGCAAAAGGAATGGGATTATACCTATGCCGACTATTATCTACACGCGAAAGAGTACGATAAAGCCATTCCTTACCTCCGCAAAGTCATCAAACACGAGATGCGTCGCAAGCAGAAAGCCCGACAGTGGTTTCTGTTAGGGCAGCTCTATGAGGCTGTTGGAAACAAGGAACAGGCTTACAAGTCATACCAGCGAGTACTCAGACAGCACCCGCCTTACGAGGTTGAGTTTAACGCTCGTGTTGCCATGACCGAGGTGATGGCGGGTACACAAGCCAAGAAAATGATTGCCAAACTGCGTCGAATGGCGGTCAACGAGAACAATAAGGACTACCTGGATCAGGTTTATTATGCCATTGGCAATATCTATTTGGCCAAGAAAGATACCCTTCAGGCTATCGATGCGTATGAGAAAGGAAACAAAGGTGCAACCCGCAGCGGCATTGAAAAAGGTGTGTTACTGCTGAAACTTGGTGACCTTTATTGGGAACGTGAGAAATATAACGATGCCCAACGGTGTTATGGCGAAGCGATAGGATTGTTGGATAAAGAGCGTGAAGATTATGAAGAGCTGTCTTATCGCTCGAAAGTTCTTGACGAGCTGGTGCCTTACACCGATGCTGTTGCGTTGCAAGATTCCCTGCAAGCACTGGCTAAACTGCCTAAACCAAAACTTTATGCAGCTATCGACCGTGTCATTGATGCGTTGAAAAAGAAAGAAAAAGAAGAGGCTGATCGCCTGGCTGAGCAGAATGGTCAAAACACGATAGCCGGAGGGGATGATGGTTATTTTGATAATCAAAGAACCACTCCTTACCGGCCACCCACGCCAACCCCTCAAAAACAAGGTGATGGCCAATGGTATTTTTATAACCAAATGGCCGTCAACCAAGGCAAGACCGCTTTTGAACGATTGTGGGGAAAACGGGAAAACGTTGACAATTGGCAACGAACGAATAAAACGGTGGTGTCGTTTGGCGATACCAACCAGATGACAGAATCACAATTCGATTCCTTACAACAAGCAGAAGCGGTGACAGATTCAATCAGTCAGGTTCCCGATAGTGCCCAGAACGACCCGCACAAGCGTGCGTATTATTTGGCGCAGATACCGTTTTCTGCCGAACAAATGGCGGCCAGCAATCTCCAAATCATGGATGGACTATTTCATTCGGGGGTCATCTTTAAGGATAAGCTGGATAATTTGAAGTTGAGTGAGAAGGCTCTGCGGCGGCTGGTTGACGGCTATCCTTCCTACGAGCATATCGATGAAGCTTATTATCACCTGTTCTTGTTGTATTCAAGGCTGGGGCAGTCGGGTGTTGCAGCTCGCTACATACAGCTGCTCAAGGCGCAACATCCGAAAAGTGAGTGGACCGTTCTTCTCACCGACCCTCATTTCCGTGAGAACGCGCAGTTTGGTGTACAGCTTGAGGATTCCCTCTATGCGGCCACCTACAATGCGTTTAAGGCTGATCGCTACGATGAGGTGCGCAGCAATACACATCTTTCATCAACCCGCTTCCCATTGGGTGCCAACCGTGACAAATTCCTTTTCATCGGAGGTTTAAGTAAGTTGAATAATGGTGATGCTGATGGTTGCTTGGCAGATATGCGGAAGCTGGTGGAACAATTCCCCGAGAGCAGCCTTAGCAACATGGCTGGCATGATTATCAATGGTGTACAGGCTGGCAGACGATTGCATGGTGGTAAGTTTGACATGGGCGAGGTGTGGTCGCGGCGTTCGGCTGTGTTGAGTGATAGTGACTCCATTGCAGCCCGTCAGTTCAGTAACGAACGAAACACGGACTTCACGTTCATGATCGTCTATCATCCTGATTCTGTTCAAGAGAATCAATTGCTCTACCAGGTGGCCAAGTACAATTTTACCCGTTATGTGGTACGCAATTTTGATGTTACCATTGATGAAGATGCTGGTTTGCACTTGATGAAGATAGGCGGCTTCCGTAATTTTGACGAGGCTTTGCAGTATGCTCGTGCGTTCCATCGCCAAAACAATCTCACTTCTCTCGTGGGTAAGGCGCGTTCGTTTGTCATCAGCGATGGCAATCTTCAATTGCTGGGCACCACATTCAGCTATGATGATTATGACCGATATTATAACAAGCACTTTGCACCTTTGAAGATTAGTACGTTCCAATTGCTCACAGAACCAGCTGAAGTACCTACTAATCCGCAGCGCAAACCATCGGTAGAAGAGATAGACCACCTGCTGGATGATGGCACCTTTATAGACAACGGCCTCGAAATCGAGCCGATAGATCGTGGAACCATCATTGTTCCGCAAGAGGATGATACGAAGCTAAACGAACAAGGTGGCACGGTGATTCCTACTGAAACATCCTTGCCAAAGGCGCAAGACAAGACTGTCCCTCAGCGCGAAACCATTCTTCAGCTGCCTGCCGACCAGTCTAAAAAGCAGCAAACCACTCCCCGTGAGCAACCCTTAAAGGTGCCTAACGCCAAGACACCAGCCGTAAAGCCGAAAACGCAAACGCAACCTAAGACGGTTCCCAACAAGCCACAGCCGCAACATCCTGGTGAAACGATTATTTATTTTGAGAACACTCCAAAGGAAAAGACTCAAAAGAACAATCAGAAAACACCCGCCAAACCGGCTTCTAAGGATGAAAAGGCAAAGAAAAAAGCAGAACCAAAGGTCATCGACTTAGGTGATGAATATTATGATTTAGAAGGATTTTAATGATGAGCAATGGACTATTGTTATGGGTAGATGATGAGATAGAACTGCTTCGCGCACACATCATCTTCCTCGAAAAAAAAGGATATCAGGTGGTGACGGTGAGCAATGGGTCGGACGCCATCGACCAATGTCGCCAGCACACCTTCGACTTGGTGCTTTTGGATGAAATGATGCCGGGTCTCACCGGATTGGAAACCTTGCAGCGCATCAAGGAAATCAGTCCGGCAACACCTGTCGTGATGGTAACCAAGAGTGAGGAAGAGAACATTATGGATCAGGCCATTGGTTCAAAAATAGCCGACTATCTCATCAAACCCGTAAACCCAAACCAGATTTTGCTGGCGCTTAAAAAGAACATCCACCGCAAAGAAATTGTAACGGAGGTGACGCAATCGGGCTATCAACAGAGTTTTCAAGACATCTCCATGCAGATTATGAATTGCCAATCACTGAGCGATTGGATGGATATCTACAAGCGATTGGTTCATTGGGAGCTGGAACTGAGTTCGACAAACAGCAGCATGACAGAGATGTTGCAAATGCAGAAAGAAGAGGCCGACCTCGGATTTGCCAAATACATCAAGCAGCATTATCTCGAATGGGTAGCTCCTTCTCAGACCAACAGGCCGATGATGAGTCCCGATTTGTTCAAGAACAAGATTTTTCCACTGCTTGATGCTGGCGAAAAAGTGTTTCTCATTGTCATCGACAACTTTCGTTATGACCAGTGGCGGGTTATCTCCAAGGAGATTGGCGACCTGTTCGAAATGCAGGAAGACATGTATGTCAGCATTTTGCCTACGGCCACACAATATGCCCGAAACGCCATCTTCAGTGGACTGATGCCCAACAAAATAGCCGAAATGTTTCCCGATTTGTGGGTAGATGAAGACGAGGAGGAGGGCAAAAACCTCAATGAAGAGCCGCTCATACAGACACAAATTGAGCGTTACCGTCGTCATCACAGCTTCTCATATAATAAGGTGAACGATTCGAGTGGGGCAGAAAAGTTTTTCGACAAGCTGCATGAACTCAAGAAGAACGACTTGAATGTTTTGGTGGTCAACTTTATAGACATGCTTTCACATGCCCGAACCGAGTCCAAGATGGTGCGCGAGTTAGCCAATAACGAGTCGGCTTATCGCAGCATCACCAAGAGCTGGTTCCGACATTCCATGATGACGGAGTTGATGAAATTGCTCGCACAGAGTGAATATAAAGTGGTGTTGACCACCGACCACGGCAGCATTCGCGCCTCAAAGCCCATCAAAATCATCGGCGACCGCAACACCAACACTAACCTTAGGTACAAACTTGGCAAGAACTTGAGTTACAGTGCCAAGGAAGTCTTTACCATTAAAGATCCCCGGAGCGCACAGTTGCCCTCGCCAAACATCAGTACCAGCTACGTATTTGCCACGGGCGACACCTTCTTTGCCTATCCCAACAATTACAATTATTACGTATCCTATTACAAGGACACCTTCCAACATGGGGGCATCAGCATGGAGGAAATGCTCATTCCGCTGATTACACTCACGCCCAGAAAACGATAAAATGATCACACAATATAGGTAATAGAAATTAATAAAATAGAGAAATGGAAATTAAAAT
This sequence comes from uncultured Prevotella sp., assembly GCA_900547085.1. Taxonomy (GTDB): domain Bacteria; phylum Bacteroidota; class Bacteroidia; order Bacteroidales; family Bacteroidaceae; genus Prevotella. Next base: position 5,795 of record URFI01000051.1, on the reverse strand, counting down.
CAAATCATTAGATTGCATAAAAGAGGCTGCCCAGCAGTTCATAGACAACATGGGTAAGGGCAATGTGTTTGCTTTCTACGGAAAAATGGGAGCTGGTAAAACCACTTTCATCAAGGCCATTTGCGAATGTTTGGAAGTGGAAGATGTCATCACCTCACCCACTTTCGCCATCGTTAATGAGTATTATTCCAATAAGTTGCAAGACTCTATCTACCATTTCGACTTCTATCGCATTAAAAAACTCGAAGAGGTGTACGACATGGGTTATGAGGATTATTTTTATAGCCACCGCCTCTGCTTCCTCGAGTGGCCGGAGTTGGTGGAAGAGTTGCTGCCTAAAGATGCCGTCAAGGTAACCATCGCAGAGCAGGAAGACGGCTCAAGGTTGGTCACATTTTAGAAGAATAAGGCGCGAACCTTAACGGGAACTTGCTGCGAGGAATAGCTTTGGGATGAACCCCATCAGCTAAACCTCGCACCAAGTTCCCGTTTTTATTTGCGTATCATGACGGACTATCAGCCGATGGTGAACCCTCAACCACCGACATGATGCACCGTTCAAATCCATGGAAACATCCTTGAAGCGGGCTTGATGACGCACATTTCATGATTACTGCCGTGTGCTATTTCACGAAGAGCGTGCCCCGGTATTGCATGTCGACGAAGTCTTCGCCATACGAGAGGTACAGGTAAGTAATGACAAGCTGTGTCTGTTTGCCGGTGGCAGTCATGCAGAACTTCTCTTTGGCATTGACCTTTCGTTCAATCTCCGCCAAACTCATTTGGTAATGGTCCGTAAATGTTTTACCATTCAGTTGATATTTCATGGTCACAAGTAGTTTGTCGCCCTCAACTTTAGCGTCTTTTTGCGGAGTATATTGATCGATGTTCTGAAAATAACGGTAACCTGGCGGAATGGGTAATGGGATGTTTTCTTCGCGTTCGTCGCTGATGAGCCTGTTCTCGGGTATGGATGTTGAAGAGCTACCTGCCATTGGCTGGCTGTACATATCTTCTACTTGATAGTCGGCGACGAGATACCTGGGGTTGATGATGTCTTCAATGGTCTTTCTGCCGTATGTTCTGTTCAGGTAGTTCAGCTTACCCGCAAAACTTTTCGCCTGTTGGTATCCTACCTGTTTCAATAAAGTTGTGAATGTTTTACTGCTTATCGGAAACTTGGTCATGTTGTGCTTGGCCAACAATTCGCGTACCTGTTTTTGCAAACGATTGTGGGTATAACTTGATACGTTTACTGGAAATACCGACACCAGCAACAGGATGGCGACAAAACTCCATGCCACCCACATCACCTTGCGCGACCGACAGACGATGAGACCTATGCAGACAGCGTAGCACCAAAGGTTGAACAACAGCAGGTAAAGACGCTGTATGGTTACGCCATAGTCGGAGAAGCGGCGGCCAATGCCTACCGACATCAGCACCAGCAACGGCAAAACGATGATGGGAAGGTAGCGAACCGCCAGCCGGTCTACCGGCTTTGCTTGGTCTTGCTGGTGAATAGGGTAGAGCAAGAACAGAATGATGACGGTGAGCAACATAAGCACCGAAACCAATGTAGACACCCATCCGTTGGGCAATTCCCAGGTAACGAGTATCTTTGCAGCGTAGAGATAAAGCGTGATGACGTAGGCTAAGTGCAGCGGAATGAGCAGGTAATGGATGATGCCGTTGCCAAACTTATGTTGCAGCCAGTTGTATTGACTGTATTTTTGTTCGTCTTTCGGCAACTGGAACATGAATAACAGTGGGGCCACCAGCGTGAAACACACGATAGCCGTGTCGGCATAGAGGGTGTTCTCAATATCCATGTTAAACAGATACTTGAACGATTGTATCAGCAACAAGATACCCAAGAACAGAACAAGGGATGTGCCGGCGGCGATGATGCCGCTTCCCATAAGCCTGATGAGGAAATTAATGGCTGGACGGTCGTTCGCTTGTTGCGCGAAAGGCAGTGTGAACCAGCCCACGAACATCGCGCCTACGCATGTGCCGGCGGCGATGCTTTGCCCTATGGACAGTTCGTATTCGGTGGCCCAATAGATGCACAGAGCCAGCCAAAGAGCATGTAAAACACCTTGCCATCCCCATGCTTTGAGCCGTTGACGCATGTCTTCCGTCCACAAATGGAGCATCAACGACAGAATGGTGGCCGTGAGTGGATAGAACACGAGGAAAAATTCTAATTGTTTGGTCTGTCCGTCAAATAGCAGATCGTGATTGAGGCACATCAGCGACAGGCATGAGGCGATGGTGAAAAACAGGGTCATCGGAAATCTCTGCACAATGCTTTGCAGGCCTTCCTGCCAGTGCCGGAATGTGTCTTTGGACATGAAGTGTGTCATAGCTCATTATAAGTTTGGTTCACTTCGCAAATCTACAATAAAATATAAGTTATGCCAAGTGTCTTTTGATAAAAATGATTAATTTTGTCATCCTAACGTTTTTTCCTGCTTCCTCTTCATCGCAGTCCTTGTGGTGTTGATGGGGTGGAAAGGCACAATCAAAAGCTTATGCAATTCAGAACCATAGTCAAAATAGACCACCCCTCGTTTCAAATCCCGCCATTCGAACACATGCTCTTTGTCGGTTCATGCTTTGCTGACAGCATGGGGCAGCGGTTCGTCGAAGATAAGTTTCGCGTCACCGTCAATCCTTACGGCGTGATGTACAATCCGGCCAGCATTCTGCACACGGTAGAGCGCACCGATGTAAACCCCAACGTGGCCGTGTTTACCCTGGGTACCAATCATGTGTACATCTTGAAAGAAACGGGCGAGATAGTAGACAACTGCCAAAAGCGTCCGCAACGCTTATTTCGTGAAGCGGAATTGAGCGTGGAGGAGTGCGCGGCCTATCTGTCTCAAGCGGTAGAATGTTTGGTGAAGCGCAATGACAAGGTGCGTGTCATCCTCACCGTCAGTCCCATTCGTTACGCCAAGTACGGTTTTCATGGCAGTCAGTTGTCCAAGGCTACGCTGCTTTTGGCCACCCGCCAGTTGGAAGAGTGTTATCCCGGCGTGGTGACTTATTTCCCCGCTTACGAGATTGTGAACGACGAGTTGCGCGATTATCGGTTTTACAAAGAAGACATGTTGCATCCCTCCGACCAAGCCGTGGCATATGTGTGGGAACGTTTTTCTGATGCCTTTTTCAGTCAGGAGGCCAAACTTTTCTTGGCCGATTGGCAACCTGTGAAGGCCGCCTTGGCGCATCGTCCGTTCCATCCGGATGGCGATGCTTACCAATCGTTTATCCGTCAGACGCAAGAGCGCATCAAGGAGTTGGAAAACAAATGGGGTGTAAACTTAACGGATCAAACGTAATGTGCTGCCTTCTGTCCCTCATGGTTCGTTTTTACTCTTGAGGTATGAAGAATCTGTCGGTGCTTGCTTGTTCCCATTGCAGCAGCCACCGTTTCCTGTCCAGCCCTCCCGCATAGCCCGTGAGGCTTCCGTTCGTGCCGATAACCCGGTGACAAGGAATGATGATGGAGATGGGATTGCGTCCAACGGCACCGCCCACCGCCTGGCTCGACATGCTTTTCACGCCGTGTTGCCTGGCCCATTGCCTGGCAATGTGTTTGTAGGTAGTGGTTTCTCCATACGGAATGGTTAACAATAGCTGCCATACAGTCCTGCGAAACGGTGTGTCGTTCAGCAGCATCGGGGGTGTGAAGGTAGGGCGCTTGCCCTGAAAATAAACGTCGAGCCAAGTGCGAGTCTCATCAAAAATGGGGAGCGAGAGATGTTGAGGTCGGTCACCTGACGGGTGATCGAAGTACTTTTGTCCTTCAAACCACAATCCTGTAAGCTGCTTGCCATTGCTGCCCATGGTGATGATTCCTAAGGGAGAGGCGTATGTGTTGATATATTGTTCCATTCCAAAAATGCTTGGTTGCTGTACAAAGATAACGAAAAAGATGAAATCATCGGCCGTTAACCATGCCAAATGTTTGTGAGCAAGAGCATGTCGAAGCCATCGTCCACATTCGTTTTGCGCAGCTATCTGCTTTGTGTTCATTTATCTGTCACTGTCAATTATTCTATCTTTAGAGCGGTAGCTTTTTCATCTTCTTTTGTAATAAATCATGCCCTTCATCCGTTTATATAGAAAAAATAAGCATCATGAAGAAGTTATTGCTGTCTATGGCCCTGCTGATGGCCTGTACTTTTGTCACGGCTCAACGCAGTGTTGGGACGTGGTCATTGATTCCCAAGGTAGGGGTGAACTTGGCAAACATCTCTAATTTTGACGTTATTATCACTGGTTTGTCCCCTGATGCGCAGCAGAATGAAGTTGAGCAGAAATCAAAATATCGCGAAGGATTTATCGGTGGACTGGACGTACAGTATCAAGCGGTGGATCAGGTGGCGTTCTCTGCCGGTGTGTTCTATTCGGTTCAGGGTATGCTTTTTCCGCCATCAGAAACGATTGACAAGGAAAAAGTACACTATACGTCTGATGATGTTCAGTGGAAATACGATTATCTTACGCTTCCCTTGATGGCTCATGTGGCGGTTCTTCCTGGTCTTTCGTTCAATGCTGGCGTGCAGATGGGCTATCTCTTGTCGGCAAAAGGTAGAGGTACGTTGTCGCAATTTACGGTTGACAAGGAAGGAAAAGCGCATTATCAGACTGACGAGAAAGGGCATTTGCTGTATGCCTACACCGAAAAATACGACAACCTGTCCTACACAAAGCGCTTCGACATTTCCATTCCTGTGGGCTTTTCGTTGGAGTACAGCCAGGTGGTGCTGGATGCAAGATACAACTTCGGCCTGACCAAGATGAACAAATATACCCAAGATAGCATGAAAAACAAGGTGTTCACCTTCACGGTTGGCTATGTATTTGACCTCTGATCAGTAAATACACTCGCTTGCAAAAGCAGCTTCTCCACCATCCACTTTAACGCAAACAGAAAACGCTTCTTCGATAATGCCTATCGGTTGTTTTTCCAATAGCATGGAGTTTGGTGCCCAATAGCAATGAGTTTGGTGTCCAATAGCATAGAGTTTGGACGCTAAAGTCATTGAGTTTGGTTCTGCTTTCGAATTCTATTGGAAATCAACATCTTACAAGTACCTGATTTGTGATAATACCCCTGCTGTAGTAAACAGGATGGTATCAATTTCCGCTTTTTAGTTCTCTTTTACACATATATCGTATCTTTTACGTAATTTTGTGCGCTCAAACGGACAAAAACACTTCTTAAGTGACAACTCAATGCAGATGATGAAAAGTATATTCCGTGGTGTTGCCCAGGTGATGTTTCATGGCAATACGCTGTCGGGCATATTGATGCTTGCAGGCATTGGTTGCCCTGATACTCTCGTTGCTGATGCAGTATGCAGGTTTGCACATGGGGCTTGTCACGCTCACCGCACCTTTCGTGTTGTCGGTGTGGCTGGTGGCTTTGTATCATACTTTCGTAGTTAAAACCAAACAAGACTAAAAAAGTGAAAATAAAAAGATGGTTCAGCCTCTCCTTATGGGGCATTGTGCTTGCCACGATGGTGAGTATTCCCACCTTGGGCAAGATAGTAACAGTGGATAAGTCAATAAGCATTGCCCGCAAATATGTCAGTGTGAGCCTTTCGGAACGTCATGCAACGAGGGCTTCGCATGGTACACCACCTTATTATATTTATAACGACCGCCACGGACGGGGTTTCGTAGTGGTGGCAGGCGATGATGACATGGGACAAGTGTTGGGCTATTCGCACACTGGAACGCTCGACACGTTGCGTGCAAGCGGGGGACTTAAA